>NZ_JACJER010000018.1:0-52369 GCF_014164185.1 Shewanella sp. SG44-6
ATCGGTAATATCAGCAGAAGCAGTAAGATAAACATCAACTTCTGGTGCTGAATATGCAGCATGGGTAACAGTTAACTTTGCCTCAGTCGCTACGCGACGAGTTTGCTCAACTAGCACCAGTGGTTCAATCATGCTATCGGTTAATGATCCTACCGCTAAGGTGCTATAACTTTTACCAAGATCTAAGTCGACGGCGGCCTTATCTATCACCACAACACTGTTATCGGCATCCGCAGCAACAGTTACTGTATGTGTACCGTCAGCAAGATTGACATAGCCCGTTACCTCACCAAAAGACAACATGTTAACTGCTGGAGTGACTGCTTCGTCAACAAATACGTCCACCGCAGGCGCGTCAGCAACAGCATGAACAACACGTAAATCTGCGCCGCTGTTGACATCATTTAAGATTACTTGCCCTTCTGGTAGCGACACTTGTAATGCTACTGGTGAATCACCAGACCAGGTATTAGGGATCGCGCTAATAAAGTAATCTTGCATATCGGCTAAGGCAACCGTACCTGAGTCATATACCACATCTTTCATTCCTGATGCGGTAATACGAATTTGATAGTCACCATTAGCTACCTCAATTTGCAAACTTACATCTAAATAGTTTGCAGATAATGTTGGAGTCATAGCGCTAATATCTGCATCAGGGGCGGTAACATAAACATCAACATTGCCCGCTGCAGGTGCAGCATGCAGAACTTGTACTCTGGCATAACCAGTAGCAATGTCCATTATTGGGTTTGCAATCAGTTTTAGATTTAGGGTGTCATTAGTCACTAACCCTAATGCCACTGCGGTATATTCCATATCACTTTGCGCATCAAGAGATGTTTCGAGCACGGTTGCAGTGTTACCATCGGCCAAAACAGCATCAACGCTAATATCGTAAGTCGCCGATGATACTTGGATTAGATCACTAGACATGGCGTAATCCACCTTCGACAGTAATGCATTTCCATTAGCGACAACATTCACTAATGGTGCATCACTACCTGCATGAATAACACGTACGAATGAAATTTCTGGCTCTACAGGATCAACAACCATGACATCATCGTCGTCAGAGCAGGCTGTTAAACCAATTAAAGAAACACACAGTGCAAAAGGGTAAATCCGTTTCATTTTAGAAATCCTCATTAAGTATTGTGACCGATTTCTATACGGGGTGATTTATTTGCTGGTTCAAAAAAAATACACACAAATAATTAACTTTTTAGATAAAAAGATATAAATATTTGATGCCAATATAAAATATGCACAAATAATAATTTAGCACTGGCTGTTTTAAAAAGAATGCTGACTATGATGAAAATAATCGCGGCACAATATCGCAAACATCATTATAGAGAACGGAAGGTAATAAGTGTTAATACTGCTAGCCTAACGTTTAGACTTATTAACTTCACCACAAAAAACCAACATAAACATTACTATCAATTAGTTAATCACCTATCACTGACACAATTAAACTGTAAAAATATCAATCATTGATGTAACTCTACTTACCACGCAAGTCTACTTTACACATTAAAATAAAATGTTGTTATCGACGAGCTTGATGCTGTGAAGCGTAGCTTGATCTTTTAGTACCGACTATTTTGCAAGTTCACCCCGTTAGTTTATTAAAACAAAAACTGATCTCATTAATTAACGAATGCGTAACTAATGCTGAACTCAAAAATGGTATGCACTCAAAAAAGGAAAGTATAATGTTAAATAAATTCACTACAATCATCGCTATTATCCTTGCTAGTTTAGCGTTCTCGTCAGTTTCTTATGCAGAGCATCATGGTATGAAAAAAGATATCGTTGATGTCGCTGCTGAAAATGGCTCGTTTAATACTCTCGTTGCAGCAGTGAAAGCAGCAGGACTTGTTGAAACATTAAAAGGTGAGGGTCCATTTACAGTATTCGCGCCAACAGATGATGCGTTTGCAAAGTTGCCTGAAGGCACAGTAGAAATGCTTCTTAAACCAGAAAACAAAGATAAACTTGTTGCAGTACTAACTTATCATGTTGTTTCAGGCAAAGTGCTGGCTGCTGATGTAGTTAACCTAGATAGCGCAACTACCGTTGAAGGACAAGCTGTTACCATTGAAGTAAAAGACGGTAATGTTATGGTAAATAATGCACAAGTAATCATGACAGATGTTGAAGCTAGCAACGGTGTGATCCATGTAATTGATACCGTACTGTTACCTAAGTAATCGCTAAGTAATGATGGGGCGTTGGTTTTATGTCACGCCCCTGATTTTTCATTTATAAAAATGCAATCTCACCGACACTGTAATGGTCAATTAAAATTATCATCTTGATGTCAAAAGCGATGATGTTCACTTTACACATTAGCCGGTAAATTTATTTTATCCAATTGATATAAACCTCATCCTCGTTAAATAGCATTATTGGCAATGTTAGTGACTTTACCCTTTGCCGATAATTAACATAGAGATAGACAGATTCACAATTAAAATGATCAATTATTTTATTACAGTGTTATAGCCAATAAAAACGGCTTCCTAAGAAGCCGTTAAATTAAATTTAAATCAAAGCTTTACTCAACCGTAACTGATTTTGCTAAATTGCGAGGTTGGTCTACATCAGTACCTTTAATTAATGCCACATGATATGACAGTAACTGCAATGGAATGGTGTAGATCAATGGTGCCATGAACGCATCACAATGGGGAACCTGGATAACTTTCATTGTGTCGTCTGACTCAAATTCTGCATCGACATCGGCAAACACATACATCAATCCACCACGGGCGCGCACTTCTTCAACGTTTGATTTAAGCTTTTCGAGTAACTCATTGTTTGGCGCAACCACAATCACTGGCATATCAGCATCAATCAAGGCTAATGGGCCGTGCTTTAGTTCGCCAGAGGCATAGGCTTCGGCGTGAATATACGAAATCTCTTTGAGTTTTAATGCACCCTCCATCGCGATTGGGTATTGATCACCACGGCCTAGGAATAATGCATGCTGTTTGTCAGCAAAGTCTTCTGCTAATTCAGCAATAGCATCATTTAAGCCAAGCGCCTGCTCCACTTTAGCTGGCATTGATAACAAGCTTTGAGTAATAGCCGCTTCCATTTCACTAGACATGCCATTATGACGGCCAATAGCGGTGGTTAACATTAACAAGCCAGCAAGTTGCACAGTAAAGGCTTTGGTTGATGCGACACCAATTTCTACGCCTGCTTTCATCATGTAAGCCATATCCGATTCACGAACTAACGATGAACCTGCAGAGTTACAGATAGTTAAAGTGGCTTTGTAGCCCATTTCTTTTGCTAGGCGCATTGCCGCTAAAGTATCTGCTGTTTCACCAGATTGTGAAATCGTCACTAATAAGCTATTTGGGAACAGGTGCGACTTACGGTAACGGAACTCAGATGCAATTTCGACGTTACATGATACGCCAGCCCAGTCTTCTAACCAGTAACGCGCGGCCATACCAGCATGATAACTGGTACCACAAGCAATAATTTGCACGTGTTTAATGTCTTTTAAAAATTCAGCGGCATTTTCACCAAAAGCTGAATCTAATACTTTACCACCCGCAATACGACCTTCTAAAGTATGCGCAATCGCAGTTGGTTGCTCGTAAATCTCTTTCAACATGTAGTGACGGTATTCACCTTTGTCACCGGCATCATGAGTCACTTCAGACTCTTTCATTTCGCGCTGAACAGCGTTGCCATTAACATCAAAAATGTTAACTTGACGACGGGTAATTTCTGCTACATCACCTTCTTCTAAAAATGCAAATGAACGCGTTACCGGTAACAATGCAAGTTGGTCTGAGGCAACAAAGTTTTCACCCAGACCATAACCTATAACCAATGGGCTACCACTGCGGGCAACAACCATGCGTTCGCTATCACGACGGTCGATAACAACTGTGCCATAGGCACCTTCAAGTTGCTTAACCGTCGCTTGAACTGCTACTAATAAGCTCGCGGCTGTTTTTAATTCATGATGAACAAGATGACAAATCACTTCGGTATCTGTGTCTGATGAGAACACATAACCTAAACCTTTTAATCTCTCGCGCAATTTACTGTGGTTTTCAATGATACCGTTATGAACAACGGCAATATCACCTTCAGATAAATGTGGGTGTGCATTACGCTCTGTTGGTTCACCGTGTGTTGCCCAACGAGTGTGAGCAATACCGGTACCACCACTTAGAGGGGTGATCTCAAGTGCAGATGACAACTCTTGTACTTTACCTACACGGCGAGTACGGCTTAGCTCACCTTGATGAATGACAGCAATACCTGCTGAGTCATAACCACGATATTCAAGACGGCGTAAGCCTTCGACTAAAATTTCTGCAACATCCCTTTGCGCAACAGCGCCTACGATTCCACACATGTTAGTTTCCTTTACTGTTTTAATTTAATTTGTTTACTTAGCGTATGGCGCGAGAATGACTCTGACGCCATGTGCTGAAATAGTGTTAACGGCTTCTTGGGTAATGTTGTCGTCGGTAACTAAGACATTAACCACTTCCCAGGGCAGCTCAAGATTAGGGATTCGTCGACCAATTTTGGTAGATTCCAGTAGTACCACCACTTCACGCGACATTTCTGCCATCACTTTACTCAAGCCAGTTAGCTCGTTAAACGTGGTAGTGCCGCGGTTAAGATCGATACCATCGGCACCGATAAACAGTTGGTCGAAGTTATATGAACGTAAAACCTGCTCAGCCACTTGACCTTGAAAAGACTCGGAATGGGGATCCCAGGTGCCACCGGTCATCAATAATGTCGGCTCATTTTCAAGTTCATGAATAGCATTGGCCAGTTGTAATGAATTGGTCATGACCACTAAACCATGCTTACCATTAAGCTGTTGAATGATGCCTGATGTGGTACTGCCACTGTCAATGATGATCCGATTATGGTCGCGGATCAGCTCAGCGGCTTTAGCAGCAATAGCTTGTTTATTTAAAGACAGGTTTTCGTTGGCTATTTGGGTCATTTCTTGTGGTAAAGGCACGGCGCCACCATAGCGTCGTAACAATAATCCATGGGTTTCAAGCATAGCCAAATCTTTACGGATCGTAACTTCGGAAGTGGCAAATAAATTAGCCAGTTCGTCGACACTGACTTCGCCTTGCTCATTAACCAATTTAATGATCGAATGGCGACGTTGTTGGGTGTTACGTTTAGTCATTTAAATTAACTACTTTCCGCATAAGTTTCGAAACGAAAGGTATTTTAGCATCAAATGAAACTTTATCTAGATCTTATAACTCAAAAGTTGAAATAAATGTACAAAAAAGCCTCTGAAATATGCAGAGGCTTTTTATGAACTAATTAAGATAAGTTAGCGTTAACTAGCCATATTAGAACTTAACCTCTGCGGCAACACTGAAGTTACGCTCTTGACCAATAGTCACCATATTATATTGACCACCTTCAATATAATCGGTATCAAATAAGTTTCTGACATTTGCACGTACGCTTACGTCTTTACCCATAACATCCATAGTGTAAGCGGCACCAATGTCAAAACGAACATAGCCGTCTTTGCGAATACTGTTATCGGTATTGGCAAAACGCTCGCCAACATAGATAGCACCAAAATTCAGCGCAAAATCTTCGTTCATTTGGTAGCGGGTCCAGATATTGGCAGACCATTCTGGCGCATCAACAGGCGTTTTACCTTCACGTTCATCGCCAGTGTGATATTCAGCATCAAGGTACATCATGGAAGATGTCATAAACCAATTGTCACTTATCTGGCCTTGAGCGCCCACTTCAAATCCACGATGCTTCTGCTCACCACCTTGAGTCGTAATATCAGTATAGGAACCTATTGGAGTCGGGAGTACTTCAGATATTGTAATATTCTCAAGGGTGATATCAAATACAGCCGCGGTCAGTAATAAGCTATCGTTGAACAGTTCCCACTTAGTACCAACTTCATACTGAATACCATATTCAGGTTTTAAATCCAGTTCATCGTTAACATCAAATGGATTATTAACAGCACCTTGCGGGGTAAAACTTTTTGAATAGTTTAGGTAAACACTGCCATTTTCCATGGGCGAGTAAATCACCCCAAACTTAGGCGATAGCGCATAACTGTTCTGGCCTAAACCGTCTTTCTTTTGCTCATCGTAACGAACACCAGTAAGCAGCTTCCATTGTTCATTAAGCGTCATTAAATCTTGCAAATAGAAGCCATAATATTTGTATTCGCTAGGATCACCTTTAACACTTGAATGGTAATCAAGATCAGGCTTAATAACAGGCTGCCCAGGAGTCACGGTTTGGGCTTTACCACGTTGGATCTGTTGCTGATAAAAATAATCTAGGTAATTTGCGCCAATTAATAACTGATGTTGAACTCCGGCAAAATCAAACTCGCCTGTAAAATCTACATAAGCCGTTTTATGTTGCCAGTCATCATAACGATCGAATGGTTTAATGCTATAACCATTACTAAGAGGATCTGTGGTGTATTGTGGCGCTGAGTCAAAACGTTGGCGATTGAATTGTTGATCGTTATAGCCCGCTTTGACTTTCCAGTTGTCACTCATATGCCAAGTCAGATCGGCACCTAAGTTTGACACGGTATTATCGGTAAAGGCCCAAGGCGCATCCCAAACGGTTTTACGTTCGCCAATGACATTACCTTGTTTATCTAACCAACCACCGGCATCAATACCGGCTTTATCTTGAGTGTGATCGTATTTCACTGACAGTAATACATCATCAGTTAAGTCAAATTCCATATTAAGATAACCTAACCAACGATCGCGTTCTTGATTTTCTTCGGTGGTTGAATATTCACGCCAATATGTTGTGTCTTGCTTAACTAACACTCCACGATAACGAATACTTTGGGCATCATTTAAACTTCCTCCCGCATCGATCTGCGCACGGGTAGAACCGTAACCATCTGTGTCTATACCCACATCAAGCATAGAATCATAAGTTGGCTTTTTAGTGACCATATTCACTAAACCACCAGGACCAGATTGGCCATACAACATACTAGAAGGACCTTTCAGCACTTCAACTTGCTGTAGCGTTTCAATAGGTTGTACATAGTGAGACCATTGCTGGTGGCCATTAATCAGATAACCATTACCCGAATTTAACTCAAAACCACGGATGCTAAAGACTTGGCGGTTCCAGCGTGTCGTTCCTGCCGTCACGCTGGAATCGTTAACTAATACTTCAGCAAGGTTAGTAGCTAATTGTTCATCGGTAACAAAATCAGGGATAACATTAACCGACTGTGGGGTATCCATTAAGTCGATATCACCGCGCATAGCGCCAGATGCTGTAGCAACTTTATAATCGTTAAAGGTACGACCGGTCACATTAATGCGCTCTATGTTAGCGTCACTCGACACTTCTGCCACAACTGGCATCGCCATTAATGCTGAACCAACCGCCAAACCTATAACTGAATATTTAAATACCATGACCAACTCCTCAATAAGACTTTCAGTCTAACAATTGAGGGGAATATAAATGAGAATTGTTTTTATTTAAACTTATTTGTGAAAAATTTACACTTACTTGTGACATAGCTATAAATTCATTTAAAACCAGTCAATTAAGAACATTTAATTAACATAAATCAAACTTATAACAAACCTTTTTTCAGTATAATTTTCATATAAAAAATGTATAAATAATAAAAAAGCGGCTCATGGCCGCTTGATTATATTTGAGTTAACCGTTATTTTTTAATTTTTATCGGACGCTGCCAACCAGTAATATGGCGCTGTTTAACGCGAGTAATCACCAGTTCATTTTCAGCAACATCTTTGGTTATGGTTGATCCAGCCCCTAGAGTGGCATTTTTGCCTATGGTAACAGGTGCTACTAACTGAGTATCACTGCCGACGAATACGCCATCTTCAATGGTAGTAATAAACTTATTGGCACCGTCATAGTTACAGGTAATTGTACCGGCACCGATATTCACGCCAGCGCCAATGTGTGCATCACCTAAATAGGCTAAGTGACCAGCTTTAGAACCTTTACCTAATACACTCTTTTTAATTTCGACAAAGTTACCTATATGAGCATCTTCTTTAAGCTCTGCCCCTGGGCGTAAACGGGCAAAAGGTCCTGCACTCGCGGCTTGTCCAAGCTTAGCGCCTTCTACAATAGTATAAGGTTTAATTTCTGCATTATCGGCAATGTCGCAATCAATCAAAATAGCACCTGCGCCGATTGTCACATTGTTACCTAGGGTTACTTTACCTTGAAAAATAACGTTAACATCTATCATCACATCCATACCAACAGTCACATCGCCGCGAATATCAATACGCGCAGGATCGCGGAGATTAGCACCGTCGAGCATCAGTTTTTCAGCAGCACGAGCTTGATAAGCTCTTTCTAATTGGGCAAGTTGCACGCGATTGTTAGCGCCTTCAACTTCGATAGCCGATTGTGGCTGTGATGTGCTAATTTCAACGCCATCAGCCTTTGCCATGGCAATGATGTCGGTAAGGTAGTATTCACCTTGAGCATTATTATTCGATAAACGATTTAACCAGGCTTTTAACTGCTTACCCGGCACAACCATTATACCTGTGTTCACTTCGGTTATGGCTAGCTGTTCAGCGTTAGCATCTTTTTGCTCGACAATTCCGACGACGCTGCCTTGTTCGCGCACTATGCGACCGTATCCGCTTGGGTTAGGTAAATTAACAGTCAAAATAGCCAAGCCATTCACAGGGCGTGCAGCTAATAATGCTTCTAAGGTTGATTGCTGAATAAGTGGTACATCACCGTAAAGGATTAATACTGTATCGTTATCGTTAATATTCGGGTTTGCTTGGGCAACCGCATGGCCGGTACCCAGTTGTTCAGCCTGTAATACCCAGTTTAATGCTTGCTCGCCAAGTGCTGTTTGTAATTTATCTGCGCCATAACCATACACTAACTGAATAGCATCTGATCCTAAGGCATTGGCAGTGTCTATCACATGTTGCACCATACTTTTATGAGCAATAGGATGCAGAACCTTTGGGAGATCTGAGCGCATCCGAGTTCCTTTTCCTGCAGCTAAGATCACAACATTTAACGACATTGAGCATTCCTTTAATGAACCGATATAGATTTGCGCTCATTTTAACGGAATATGGTCAAAAGGGAAAACAGGCAGGGGGTTAATTAGCCGATAATAGGCAATAAAAAAGGCGACTCATAAAGAGTCGCCTTTTAAGCGTCAAATAATCAGATTATCTGGTGATATTTTTCTTGATGCATTCAACAACACGTAATTGAGCCAAAGATTTGGCTAATTCGATTGCTGCGGCTTCATAATTGAAGTCAACTCCGGCGTTGGCAATTGCTTGCTCAGCACGTTCTTTGGCTTCTAAAGCAGCTTTCTCATCAATATCATCGGCACGTAATGCTACATCAGCAAGTACTGAAATTGCAGTAGGTTGTACTTCAAGTAAACCACCTGATAGATACAACACTTCTTCACTACCATCTTGCTTGATAAAGCGCGCCATACCAGGCTTGATTTTTGTCAGTAACGCAACATGGTTAGGCATAATACCTAACTCACCTTCAGCACCAGTAACTTCAAAGAAGCTAACTTGGCCGTGGTAGATGCTGTTTTCTGCACTAACAATATCAAGTTGGACTGTTTTGGCTGCCATCAAGTTCTCCTTAAAGAACTAAGCTTTACGGCCTAGTTATTTCTTTTTGTTAGCTTTCTCGACAGCTTCATCGATTGAACCAACCATGTAGAACGCTTGCTCAGGGATATGATCGAACTCACCATCCAAGATACCCTTAAAGCCACGAATAGTGTCTTTAAGAGAAACGTACTTACCAGGAGAACCAGTAAAGACTTCTGCTACGAAGAAAGGTTGAGATAAGAAACGCTCAATCTTACGCGCTCGGAATACCATGGTTTTGTCATCATCTGACAATTCATCCATACCCAAGATAGCAATAATGTCTTTCAGCTCTTTATAACGCTGTAATACAGTTTGTACACCGTTTGCAACATCATAATGCTCTTGGCCAACAACCTGTGGATCTAACTGACGTGAAGTCGAATCCAATGGGTCAACCGCTGGGTAAATACCCAAAGAAGCAATTTGACGAGACAATACAACAGTCGCATCTAAGTGAGCGAAGGTTGTGGCTGGTGACGGATCAGTTAAGTCATCCGCAGGTACATATACTGCTTGCACAGAAGTAATCGAACCAGACTTAGTTGAAGTGATACGTTCTTGAAGAACACCCATCTCTTCAGCTAGTGTTGGCTGATAACCTACCGCAGAAGGCATACGACCTAATAGTGCAGATACTTCAGTACCGGCTAAGGTGTAACGATAAATGTTGTCCACGAACAACAATACGTCACGACCTTCGTCACGGAACTTTTCAGCGATACTCAGGCCAGTTAACGCTACGCGTAAACGGTTTCCTGGAGGCTCGTTCATCTGACCATAAACCATGGCTACTTTGTCTAATACGCCTGAATCTTCCATCTCGTAGTAGAAGTCGTTACCCTCACGGGTACGCTCACCAACACCAGCGAAAACAGAAAGACCAGAGTGAGCTTTAGCGATGTTGTTAATCAGTTCCATCATGTTAACTGTTTTACCAACACCAGCACCACCGAACAGACCGACTTTACCACCTTTAGCGAAAGGACAAACAAGGTCGATAACCTTGATACCTGTCTCTAAAAGCTCAGTTGAATTTGACTGATCTTCGTATGAAGGAGCTGCACGGTGAATAACATAACGCTCTTCTTCACCGATAGGACCCGCTTCATCGATAGGCTCGCCCAATACGTTCATAATACGGCCAAGGGTTGCAACCCCTACCGGAACAGTAATTGGTGAACCTGAGTTTGCTACCTCTAGACCACGACGCAGACCATCAGAAGAACCCATAGCGATGGTACGAACAACACCACCACCTAGCTGCTGCTGAACTTCCAGCACCAAACCATTACAGGCGCCTTCACCAGTGATCTTCAGAGCGTCATATACTCGAGGTACAGAATCTTGTGGAAACTCTACGTCCACAACCGCGCCAATTACTTGGACAACAGTACCTGTGCTCATGATTAATCCTCTAAACTTGATTTCGTTACCTAAACCTAAACCGCTGCAGCGCCTGCAACAATTTCCGACAGTTCTTGCGTAATCGCAGCCTGACGGGCCTTGTTATAAACGAGTTGCAAATCATCGATCATTTCGCCGGCGTTATCTGTTGCCGCCTTCATGGCTACCATACGGGCAGCCTGTTCAGAGGCAATATTTTCAACAACACCTTGATATACTTGAGACTCTACATAACGAGTTAACAATAAATCCAATACTTCTTTTGGATCAGGCTCGTAAATATAATCCCAAGGATAACTAGCTACTTCTTCATCTGACTTAGGTAAAGGTAGCAGCTGTTCGATCACCGGAGTCTGGGACATGGTATTCACAAATTTGTTAAATACTATGAACAGACGATCCAGTTTACCTTCGTTGTAAGCTTTTAACATGACACGAACTGTGCCAATCAAATCAGCAAGTTTTGGCGAGTCGCCTAAACCTGATGCATGGGCGGATATTTCACCACCAAAGCTTTTAAAAAACTGAACAGAACGGGCACCAATTGGGCAAAACTCAACATTTGCACCTTGTTCTTTCCACTTTTTAACGTCTGACACAACCTTTTTAAATAGGTTAGCGTTCAAACCACCACAAAGGCCACGGTCGGTTGCTACAACAATGTAACCAACCCGCTTGGCATCTCTCACCTCTAAATAGGGGTGTTTATACTCGAGAGTACCTTGCGCTACGTGACCGATCACCTTACGCATATTTTCTGCATATGGACGGCTCGCTGCCATGCGTTCTTGCGCTCTGCGCATTTTGCTGGCGGCAACCATTTCCATAGCGGAAGTGATCTTCTGAGTATTTTTAACACTCGCGATCTTGGTTTTAATCTCTTTAGCGCTGGCCATCTCTACTCTCCAATCTGGGACCTGAGGTGCCTAATGACACCCCGTGTTCATTATTACCAGGTTTGGGTTTCAATGAACTTGTCCATGCCTGCCTTTAACTCACCTTCGATATCAGCGTTATAATCGCCAGTAGCATTGATGGTGTTCATTAGGTCAGCATGTTGACTGTTCATGTATGAAAGCAGAGAGGCTTCGAAGCGACCGATTTCATTTAAAGCAACACCTTTAAGGTAGCCTTTTTCAGCTGCGAAAATAGACACAGACTGGGCAGCAACGCTCATAGGAGCATATTGCTTTTGCTTCATTAGTTCGGTTACTCGCTCACCATGCTCAAGTTGAGCACGTGTTGCATCATCTAAATCAGATGCAAACTGTGAGAACGCAGCAAGCTCTCGATACTGTGCAAGTGCTGTACGAATACCGCCTGACAGTTTCTTGATGATCTTAGTCTGCGCAGCACCACCAACACGAGAAACAGAAATACCTGGGTTAACTGCAGGACGAAGTCCCGAGTTAAACAAGTCAGTCTCAAGGAAGATCTGACCATCAGTAATAGAAATTACGTTGGTCGGTACGAACGCTGACACATCACCAGCTTGGGTTTCAATAATAGGTAACGCGGTTAACGAACCGGTTTGACCTGTTACTGCACCGTTAGTGAACTTTTCTACATAATTTACGTTTACGCGTGAAGCACGCTCTAATAAACGAGAGTGTAGATAGAATACGTCACCTGGGTATGCTTCACGTCCTGGTGGACGCTTCAATAGTAGAGAAATTTGACGATAAGCAACTGCTTGCTTAGACAAATCATCATATACGATTAAAGAATCTTCACCGCGGTCACGGAAGTATTCACCCATAGAACAACCAGAATATGGCGCTAAATATTGCAGTGCTGCAGCTTCAGAAGCTGATGCAACAACAACGATAGTGTTAGCTAATGCACCATGTTCTTCAAGCTTGCGTACTACGTTTGCGATGGTAGAAGCTTTCTGACCAATAGCAACATAGACACACTTAATGCCTGATTCTTTCTGGTTGATAATTGCATCAATAGCCATCGCTGTTTTACCAGTCTGACGGTCACCAATAATCAATTCACGTTGACCACGACCAATAGGGATCATGGCATCAACGGCTTTATAACCAGTTTGGATTGGTTGTGATACTGACTTACGTTCAATAACACCAGGGGCAATTACTTCAACAGGAGAGAAACCATCGTTGTCGATAGGTCCTTTTCCATCAATAGGCTCACCTAGAGTGTTAACAACGCGGCCAAGTAGACCACGACCCACCGGTACTTCAAGAATACGACCAGTGGTTCTAACTTTATCACCTTCTGCTAAATTAGCATAAGGTCCCATCACTACGGCGCCGACAGAATCACGTTCTAAGTTCAACGCGATTGCAAAACAGCCACCAGGCAGTTCGATCATTTCACCTTGCATTACATCGGCTAGGCCGTTAATGCGAATGATGCCGTCACTTACTGCAACGATAGTACCTTCGTTGCGAGCTTCACTAACGACGTCGAACTGCTCGATCCGCTGCTTAATCAGATCGCTGATTTCAGTGGAATTCAGTTGCATGCTCAAACTCCCAATTACGACTGCAGCTTTTCAGACAAACGCGATAACTTACCGCTTACCGAGCCATCAATGACTAGGTCGCCTGATTTAATAATTACACCGCCAATAAGCGATGCGTCGATGCTGCAATTCAGCTTAACTTTGCGTGCGAGACGTTTCTCTAAAGAAACACTAATTTGCTGCTGTTGCTCAGAGCTTAGCTCAGTAGCAGAAACCACATCGGCCTCAACTTCTTTTGCCCACTCATTACGGTATTCAGCAAAAAGTAGCGATACTGTTGACAGTATCCCTAAACGACCGTTTTCAGCCATTACCTTTATCAGGTTTTGACCTTGCTCATTGACTTGCTCACCGCATACTTTAATAAACAGTGAAGCTAGTTGTGTACTCGCGAGAGTACCATTTAGCAGTGGCTTGATTGATTCGTTCTCACTCACCAATGAAGCGAAAGTTAACATTTCTGTCCAACTATCTACTGCTTTATGCTCAACAGCAAAATCAAAAGCTGCCTTTGCGTAAGGGCGAGCGATGGTGCTTAATTCAGCCATAACTCAACTCCCTTAATCAAATTTCAGCAACAAGTTTATTAACAATGTCACTGTGGGCTTCTGGATCAATCGTACGTTCAAGAATTTTCTCTGCACCAATGATGGCTAGAGAAGCAACTTGCTTACGCAGGTCGTCTTTCACGCGATTACGTTCGTTTTCAATTTCTGCTTGACCCTGGGCGATAATTTTAGCTCGCTCAGTTTGTGCTTCAACTTTAGCTTCATCAACGATTTGAGCCTTACGCTTATTAGCTTGCTCAATAATTTCGTTGGCAGTTACTTTTGCTTCTTTTAGTTGCTCAGTAGCTTTAATTTGTGCTAACTCTAGATCTTTTGCTGCACGGCCGGCATCCGCCAGACCATCAGCAATTTTCTTCTGGCGTTCTTCGATGGCATTCATCAACGGAGGCCATACAAACTTCATGCAAAACCACACGAAGAGAATAAAGGCAACCGTCTGACCGAATAGGGTAGCGTTGAAATTCACAACAGCCTCCTAGTTAGATTAAAGACAGAAGCGTTAGTTAAAGCATTGCACCCAATGGGTTAGTAAATAGCATAAATAGCGCAATACCTACACCAATCATAGTTACGGCATCTAGAAGACCCGCTACGATGAACATTTTAACTTGTAACATAGGCGCCATTTCTGGCTGACGAGCTGCACCTTCTAAAAACTTTCCACCTAAAAGGCCGAAACCGATAGCTGTTCCTAATGCACCCATACCAATAAGTAGAGCAACAGCAATAGCCGTCATTCCTAATACAGTTTCCATATCTATCTCCAATATTCTAAATCGTTGTTATTAATGATTTAGGTCAAAAAATTTTTCGGTTACCCTTAATGATCTTCATGTGCCATGCTTAAATAAACAATAGTCAACATCATGAAAATAAATGCTTGTAAAGTAATAACTAAAATATGGAAAATTAACCAACCTAGTTGTAATCCTACACCTAGAGCAGATAACGCCACGTTAGAACCGTACATCAATGCAATAAGGATAAATATCAACTCACCAGCGTACAAGTTACCAAATAGTCGTAGAGCCAATGAAATCGGCTTCGCAACTAGAGTCACTGTTTCTAATAATAAGTTGACGGGTATCATTGCCCAATGGTTAAAAGGCTGAAATGTTAGTTCTTTAACAAAACCTGAAACACCTTTGACTTTAATGCTGTAATAAATAATCAGCACAAACACACCAAGAGCTAAGCTGAAGGTAATGTTAACGTCAGTAGTCGGAACAACTTTTAGGTATGGCACACCAGCTAACGAAGCTAATGCAGGTAACCAATCGACTGGGATCATATCCATGAAGTTCATCATGAAAATCCAGACGAAAATTGTCAGAGCTAAAGGTGCAATAACAGGATTGCGGCCGTGAAAAGTTTCTTTCACACTGCTATCTACGAACTCAACAATCATCTCAACAAAACATTGAAATTTGCCAGGAACGCCTGTTGTCGCATTTTTGCCGGCACGGTAAAACAGCCATAAGAACAACATTCCAAGCCCAACCGAAAAGAGCAACGAATCAATGTGCCAAGTCCAAAACCCTTCACCAACACTTAAATTGGTAAGGTGATGTTGGATATAGCCCTGCGGTGTTAACGCTTCACCAGTTGCAGCCATGATTCATCCCACTTAACTTTGCTTGAAATATAAAGGTGCTATCCAATGTACAACTAACGCTAATGAGTAACAGGTAAAAAGCGGCATAAAACCGACTTTCATATTGATAAACACTAACGAAAATAATCCAATGGTCAACAGCATCTTTACCGCTTCCCCCCAGTAAAAGCTTTTAATCACTTTTGCTGCAGAGCTTGCTCCACTATGTGAGAAAGCTAGGGTTGCGAATACAAAATTAGGAAGTACAGCAATTACACCACCTGCAAGTGCAGATAGGCCATACTGTGCTCCCCACATAACGAAAAATAGTGTTGAAATAATACTCGCGACGATAGCTTGTACCAGCACTAATTTATAGGCTGCTAACCTGCCACGACGCGCTAAAACATTACCCAACTTCATATCTCCGCATTATTGCTTTTCGCGGTCCTAATGTTAAATTTAAAATATTAAACTAGCCTTAAGATTCAAAAAGCCTGCAAAGTATACCTTTTCGCGCTTTGTTTGCAACTTTGATGATAGTAAAACGACGATTTTGCACACTATTCGGCGCTAAATTATCGAAAACAAAAATTAGAGCTCTGTCACAAACTTACTAATGAAATTGGTTTGATTCACAAATCATCGGATTTTATTTAAAATTCCGTCTAATTCAGCAAGATTCTGGTAATTTATTACAATTTTGCCTTTACCTTTACTGCCATGATTGATGGCAACCTTGGCACCGAGTCTTTCAATTAACTCTTGTTCTAAGCGGCTAACATCATGATCTTTAGCTGGTGTTTCGGCGTCTTTAGTCGGATTTAAGGCTTTATTCACTAATCGTTCAGTTTCTCGAACAGTCATTTCTTTAGAAGCCACTAATCGAGCTAAATTTGTCTGTTCATCACCCTCTAATGCCAATAACGCACGCGCATGGCCCATGTCGATATCACCATTCTCTAACAAACGTTTAACAGGCTCATTAAGGCTATTTAAACGTAATAAATTAGACACACTTACACGAGATTTACCTACAGCATCAGCAACTTGTTGATGAGTTAATTCAAATTCTTCAAGTAATCGTTGTAATGCAATCGCTTCTTCCATTGCATTTAAGTCTTCACGCTGAATATTTTCAATTAACGCGATAGCGACCGCGGCATCATCAGCCACTTGCTTAACAATACACGGGACTTTATTTAATTTAGCTAATTGAGCAGCACGCCAACGGCGTTCACCGGCAATAATTTCATAATGAGTTTCAGAAATTTTACGGATCACTATCGGTTGTATCACCCCTTGAGCACGAATAGACTCAGCCAGTTCTTCTAATGCTTCTGGCGACATATCTTTACGAGGTTGATATTTACCGGGCTGTAATAAGTCAAGATCGAGGTGGAGTAAGTCACTTAGCGGAGTAGATTGCTGTTCTTCAGCCTGATCACTTTTACGACTAGCGGCATTACTGTGGCTTAATAAGGCATCCAAGCCTTTACCTAAACCGCGCTTTTTTAAAGTCATTTTTATATCCTACGCTTGTTTTGGTTGAGTTTGCTGTTCTGCACGACGGATAATTTCACCCGCTAGGGCTAAATAAGCTTTAGCGCCAGCACTCGATTTGTCGTAATACATGGCAGGTGCACCAAAACTAGGGGCTTCGGCTAAACGAACATTTCGCGGTATGACGGTACGATATACTTTATCGCCAAAATGTTGCTTGAGTTGATCAGATACATCATTAGATAAACGATTACGCGGATCATACATAGTGCGTAAAATACCTTCTATGCTCAGGGTTGGGTTGACCATGGCGCCTAGCTTAGTAATGGTATCAATCAATGCCGTTAAACCTTCTAGGGCATAATATTCGCATTGCATTGGCACAAGTACTGAATCTGCAGCAGACATAGCATTCACGGTAAGCATATTGAGCGATGGCGGGCAGTCGATGAAAATATAATCGTAATCATCTTTGATTGGCGCTAATGCATTACGTAAACGTATTTCACGAGCATAAAATTCCATCAATTTAATTTCTGCCGCAGTAACATCACCATTACTTGCGATCAAATCATATTTTCCAACGGTATTTTTAATCACAATCTCAGCAAAGGGTTTTTCTTCGACTAATAATTCATAAGCTGTGTTATCGACTTCATACTTATCGATACCACTGCCCATAGTCGCATTACCTTGCGGATCCAAATCGATCAACAACACTCTACGCTTTGTGGCGGCAAGTGATGCGGCTAAATTAACGCAAGTTGTTGTTTTTCCAACGCCACCTTTTTGGTTGGCTACGGCAATGATTTTACCCACAATGTCATCCTGTCTTTAATTATTGATGTCCGGTTAGCTTTATTAGCGAAAGAAATGCGATTTATTGCTTAGCAATTTTTAATAAATGTCGCTGTTCATCTAACTTTGGTACATGCAATACTATGGTTTCTACCAACGAAAATCCTGTTGGCATGTCGTCTAATTCTTGCTGATTTAACTGGCCTTTTAATGCATAAAAAGTGCCTTTTTCAGTTGGTAAATGGTGACACCAACTGAGCATATCTTGAATAGATGCAAATGCTCTGCTTAATACTCCGTCAAATTTAATATCAGGATTATAAGCTTCAACACGACTTTCTATTGAAGTGATGTTATTAATTTTTAACTCGAACTGAACCTGCTTCTGAAAACGGATCCGTTTACCTAAACTATCGAGTAATACAAACTGCTTATCTGGATTCATAATGGCTAATGGGATCCCTGGTAAACCAGGACCGGTTCCCACATCGATAAAACGCTGCCCTTCAAGATAAGGAGAAACGGTTAAACTGTCCATAACATGGCGGATTAACATTTGCTCAGGATCGCGAACGGAGGTGAGGTTATAAGCCTTATTCCATTTATTAAGCATTTCAACAAAACCTATTAATTGTTTTTGTTGTAATTCAGTGGCCGACATATTCATTTCAGCTAAATAGGATTTAAGTTGGGCAGATAACACAGAAAGCCTCGTAAGTTACGTTATAAAGACGGCAGTTATTATGAAGCCGTAAAAGCACTAAGGGAAGCCTTATGGCTTCCCTTGTGTTATTGATTTGAAAAAATGATCTGTTTTAGGCTATTTTTCGCAATAAACCTCTTTTTTTCAAATGAACTAACAAAATTGAGATTGCTGCAGGAGTGATCCCTGAGATCCGTGATGCTTGTCCGACAGTATCGGGTTTATGGTTATTCAATTTTGCGATCACTTCATTAGATAAACCAGGGACCTCTTGATAATCTAGATCAAGTGGTAATAGTGAGCTTTCATGACGAATAGCTTTATCAATTTCATCTTGTTGACGCTGAATATAACCCGAATATTTTACCTGAATTTGTACTTGCTCAGCTGCTTGAGGATCTTCTAGTCCAGGTCCAAAACCTTCCAGAGACATTAACTTGGTATAATCCATTTCCGGACGACGAAGTAGGTCTTCAAATGATGCTTCACGTGAAATAGGCGTATTTAATTGTGGATTAAGTACTTCAAGCAAAGGTGAGTTAGGGTGAACCCATTGGCCGCGTAAACGCTGAAGTTCTAATTCAATTGATTCTCTCTTGGTAACAAATGATGCCCAGCGATTGTCATCAACTAATCCAAGTTCACGGCCTTTTTCTGTTAAGCGTAAATCGGCATTATCTTCACGAAGTAACAAACGATATTCTGCGCGGCTGGTGAACATGCGGTACGGTTCTTTAGTGCCTAAAGTAGATAAATCATCTACTAGTACGCCAAGATAAGCTTGATCACGACGAGGGCACCATGCTTCTTTGCCTTGAACTTGTAGTGATGCGTTCATACCTGCAAGTAAGCCTTGAGCACCTGCTTCTTCATAGCCTGTAGTGCCATTAATCTGACCTGCGAAATAAAGTCCTTCAATGGCCTTAGTTTCTAATGAGTTTTTAAGATCGCGAGGATCAAAATAGTCATATTCAATCGCATAGCCTGGACGCATAATTTCAGCGTTTTCCATACCTTTAATTGATCGAACTAAATTTAACTGTACGTCAAATGGCAAACTGGTTGAGATACCGTTTGGATAGATCTCATTAGTGCTTAAGCCTTCTGGCTCAATAAAGATCTGATGTGACGATTTATCTGCAAAACGATGAATTTTATCTTCAATTGATGGACAGTAACGGGGTCCGATCCCTTCAATCACGCCAGAGTACATAGGGCTGCGATCTAATCCGCCACGAATAATATCGTGAGTTTTCTCATTGGTATGAGTAATAAAACATGAAATTTGTCTTGGATGTTGGCTGACATCACCAATAAATGACATAACTGGTAATGGTGTATCACCCTTTTGTTCGGTCATTTGTGAAAAATCTATGCTATTGGCATCGATACGTGGTGGTGTACCGGTTTTTAAGCGACCAACACGTATATTTAATTCACGTAATCGATTTGCTAACGCAATGGCTGGAGGATCACCCGCTCTACCACCACTGTAATTTTGCATTCCAATATGAATTTTGCCGCTTAAAAATGTGCCTGTTGTTAATACGATCGCTGGCGCTTCAAATACTAGTCCCATTTGAGTCACTACACCAATAACTTTATTATTTTCAACAACTAAATCGTCTACAGCTTGTTGAAAAATACGTAAGTTAACTTGGTTCTGTAAAATACTTTGGATCTTTTGGCGATATAAAGCTCTGTCTGCTTGGGCTCGTGTTGCACGAACAGCTGGACCTTTGCTTGAATTTAATGTTCTAAATTGAATGCCTGCAAAGTCAGTAGCTGTTGCCATTGCACCGCCCAAAGCATCAATTTCTTTAACTAAATGGCCTTTACCTATTCCGCCGATAGCAGGGTTGCAAGACATTTGCCCAAGTGTGTCGATGTTGTGGGTTAACAATAATGTTTTTGAACCCATTCTTGCAGCAGCAAGTGCGGCTTCAGTTCCGGCATGACCACCACCTACAACAATTACATCAAACCGTTCATGAAAATGCATTATCTGACCTTTGATAGCTAAGAAAGTTGAATTCGAATTTAATCTTTTTTCGATTGGATCATTTTAGCACTTGCTTGTCTTAACGTGAACGATCATTTTTCATTGATTGATCAATATGCGGTTTGCTTAATAGATCTTAAGATCTTTATATAGATCTTTTTATTATGTTTATTATTAGGATCGGACTTTTCTGTTGATAACTTTTATTCCTTATTAAAATCATATAGTAAAGTGAAAACTAACCTGTGATCTGATCGCGATCAAACTCAAGATAACATGGGGATAGATCGGCTACTTATCCACAAGGGTGATCATTGAGCGGATCGGAGTGTGAATAGTACAGAGTTATGATCGCTAAAAATAATAGCTTATCCACAAAGTTATACTTATAAAGGTTATATTGTGGGTAAGTGTGATCTAATCTGTGGATTGATCATGATTTATGCAAGATAAGATCGGGATTATTGGTGTTTAGATAAGATGCTGCCATTGTAACAACCACGCTAGAGCAGGTTCTTCAGGGATAGGATCGTGTTGTACATCGATTTGGAGCTTATCCACAATAGCATTTGATCCATGCTGTAAAAGTTGTGCGATGATTTTCTCAGGTCCTTGGCAAAAAGTATCATAGCTTGAGTCGCCAATTGCACACAATGCGAACTTAATATGATTAAGATTGGGCTTTTCGATCATTAATTGTTGATAAAAAGGCACGATATTATCGGGGAGAGCGCCAGCTCCATGAGTAGAACAGACAATGATCCACAGTGAAAAATCAGCTAATTCATCCAAATTTGGCTCTATAAATACCTCTGTTTGATGATCTAACTGAGTAAGTTGAGCTGCCATTTCATCGGCAACATATTCTGAACCGCCTAATGTTGTGCCTACTAATAATGCTATTTTTGTCATGTTGATTTCCAATGATTAAATTTATTCATCTATTTTACGTTTATTTTTCATTGCGCTGTGTAGTTAATATCAGTATTTTCTTAAGCTCTATTTAACAATATAACAACAGGTTTTAATGAATATTGCTGAAATAACTAAACAATTTGCCGACCTTGCATGGGGTCCACACATGCTTATTTTACTCGTCGGCGGCGGGTTATTCTTCCTTATTTACTCTCGATTTGTGCCTTTTCGCTATATAGGTCACGCGATTAATGTCGTTAGGGGCAAGTATCCTGATGATGGCGCCGAAGGTCATATTAGTCATGCTGGGGCGTTATCCAGTGCCATGGCTGGTACCGTGGGAATGGGCAATATTGGTAGTGTCGCTGTTGCCATTATGGTGGGTGGCCCAGGGGCTATTTTTTGGATGTGGATTAGCGCTATTGTTGGTATGGCAACCAAGTTTTTTACCTGTACCTTAGCCATTATGTACCGCGGTAAAGATGAGAATGGTGATGTGCAGGGTGGTCCTATGTACATCATTACCCAAGGATTGAGTAAAAAATGGCATTTTTTAGCCGTGTTTTTCTGCGTTGTTGGTTTAATTGGTAACTTTCCGTTATTCAATTCTAATCAATTAGTGCAGATCATTCGTGAATGGGTATTTGTTAAACCAGGTCATTTTCCTGCCGATCAATCCACTTTTTGGCTCGATTTAAGCTTAGGTATTGTGGTGATGGTGATTGTTGCCAGCGTGATTTTAGGCGGTATTAAGCGGATCGCGACAGTAGCATCTAAAGTTGTGCCATTAATGATCTTAATTTACATGAGCTGCGCTGCGTATGTCATTGTGACAAATATTGAGCAAATACCGGGATATTTTAGTCTTATTTTCTCCGAGGCTTTTTCATTAAATTCAGTAGGTGGCGGTATTTTAGGGACTATGCTAATTGGTATTCGTCGTGCTGCATTCTCAAACGAGGCAGGGATAGGCACTGAGGTTATGGCTCATGGTAGTGCCAAAACCAATGAACCAGTTAAAGAAGGCTTAGTGGCCATGTTAGGCCCTGCTATTGATACTCTATTGGTTTGTACTGCCACTGCTATGATTATTTTAATCTCGGGTGTGTGGCAAGGTACTGAAGCTGAAGGGGTTAATTTATCGGCGCAAGCTTTTGAAATTACTATGCCTGGTGTTGGGCCGTATTTACTTATTTTATGTGTGATATTTTTCAGCATTAGTACCATATTTACCCAAGCATTTTATGGTGGTCAGTGTTTTGCGTTTCTATTTGGGCGTAAACGTATCCGTTTTTACCAATACTTTTATTTATTAGCCATTTTGTTTGCCGCAACGGCTAGCTTGCAAGAAATTGTTAACATTATTGATGCCGCTTACGCGTTAATGGCAATACCGACTATGACGTCTGCTTTATTGCTGGCACCTAAGGTTAGGGCTGCAGCAAAAGATTATTTTTCTCGCTTAGAAAAAAGTCATTAGGGTATTTATAGAGATAAAAAAACGAGCCTGAAGGGCTCGTTTTTATTTTAATGACAGTAGCTGTCTATAAAAGCGCTAAGTGCTTTGCATGAAAACGCAGATGGTCTTCAATAAAGGTCGCGATAAAATAATAGCTGTGGTCATAGCCTGGCTGCATTCTTAGTTCTAGCGGGTAGCCTTTGTTCTTAGCGACTTGCACTAAGATTTGCGGTTTTAGTTGTTCGTCTAAAAAGTTGTCCTTACTGCCTTGGTCCACCAGCGCAGGCACAAATTGCTGGCTTTTAGCCATCAACTCACAGCTGTCGTATTGCTGCCATTGTTGCTGATCATCACCTAAGTAGCCGCGAAATGCTTTTATACCCCAAGGACAGTCCATTGGATGACAGATTGGACTAAATGCTGACAAGCTATTATATCTGTGCGGATTTTTAAGTGCGATGGTTAAGGCACCATGTCCACCCATGGAATGGCCGCTTATACTACGTTGTTCTGTTACCGGAAAATGAGCTTCAATCAATGCCGGCAATTCGTTAACCACGTAATCATACATTTGATAATGCTGACTAAATGGCGGTTTGGTAGCATTAAGATAAAAGCCTGCACCTAAACCAAAGTCATAAGCGCCGTCGGGATCATCTGCGATGCCTTCTCCTCGTGGGCTAGTATCGGGTGCGACTATCGCCATACCTAATTCAGCTGCTATACGTTGTGCACCTGCTTTTTGCATAAAATTTTCATCAGTACAGGTGAGTCCTGACAACCAATATAAAACAGGTACTGCTTGGCTTTCTGCTTGGGGCGGCAAGTAAATGGCAAACCGCATTGCACAATTAAGTGTGCTTGAATGATGACTATATTGTTTATGCCAACCACCAAATGCTTTGGTACTGCTGATACTTTCAATGGTCATTATGTGTCCTTATTTATCAGAACGCAGTTAAGTGACTTTACTCTTAACTGCGCCTGTGATGAGCAATTAAGTATTACTTAGCAAAGTGAATCACACTTCGAATACTTTCGCCTTTGTGCATTAAATCAAATGCTTCGTTAATACCTTCAAGGCCCATGGTGTGAGTAATAAATTGGTCTAACTTAAACTCACCCGCTAAGTATTGTTCAACAATACCAGGTAACTCACTGCGTCCTTTAACGCCACCAAATGCACTGCCACGCCATACACGACCTGTGACTAACTGGAATGGACGGGTTGATATTTCTTGGCCGGCACCAGCAACACCAATAATCACCGACTCGCCCCAGCCTTTATGGCAGCATTCTAATGCACTGCGCATTACATTGACGTTACCAATACATTCAAATGAGAAATCGACACCACCGTCGGTCATTTCAACAATCACATCTTGGATTGGTTTATCAAAATCCTTAGGATTAATACAGTCAGTCGCGCCCAGTTTTTTAGCCAATTCAAATTTTGATTCGTTTAAATCAATACCAATAATACGGCTAGCTCCTGCCATAGTCGCGCCAATAATGGCCGATAAACCAATGCCACCTAAACCAAAAATAGCAACCGTATCGCCTGGTTGCACTTTAGCTGTTTTAAGTACCGCACCAATGCCTGTGGTGACACCACAACCCAGTAAACAGACTTCTTCAAGTGGCGCACTTGGGTTAACTTTAGCTAATGATATTTCTGGTAATACTGTGTATTCCGAGAAAGTTGAGCAGCCCATATAATGGAAGATTGGCTCGCCATCTTTAAAGAAACGTGTGGTGCCATCAGGCATAAGTCCTTTACCTTGGGTAGCGCGAACGGCACTACAGAGGTTGGTTTTACCTGAGGTACAGAATTTACATTTTCCACATTCTGCTGTGTATAACGGAATAACATGATCGCCAACTTGTACGCTAGTTACGCCTTCACCGACCATGTGAACAATACCGCCGCCTTCATGACCAAGAATAGCTGGGAATACCCCTTCAGGATCATCACCTGAAAGCGTGAAAGCATCGGTATGACAAACACCTGATGCCACAATACGTACCATCACTTCACCCGCTTTTGGGTACATTACGTCGACTTCTTCTACCGATAGTGGCTGGCCTGGTCCCCAAGCAATAGCGGCTTTTGATTTTATAAATTGTGCTGACATAAATGATTTCCTTAACATTAACGACCATGGTCAACATGGTTAAGAGGTATTACTACAGTGTAGTGTATTTAGCTATTGTATTTGTTTATCATACAATGATAATTAGCTTATTTTGTAAATGACTTTTACGAGAATGTAATAATGATGAAGTGGGAAGGCATTTTTGAGTTTGTGGCTGTGGCCGAAACTGACAGTTTTACCGTGGCGGGTAAGCGTTTAAGTATTTCTACTGCGCAAGTGAGTCGACAAATCAGTCAGCTTGAAAATCGTTTAAACACCAAATTATTTTATCGCACCACTCGTAAAGTATCGTTAACCGAAGAAGGTACAGTTTACTATCAGCATTGCCGCCAAGTATTAAACAGTCTTGATGAGGCTGAGCGTGCTATTTCCAGCTTAAAAGATAAGCCACAGGGACTTATTAGAATTACCGCACCAGTGACTTACGGTGAAAAGTTTATCATGCCGATAGTCATTGAGTTTATGCAACAATATCCCGACATTGAAGTGATTTGCGAGCTGACTAATCAGCAACTTGACTTGGTGGATGGTGGGTATGATTTGGCTATTAGGTTAGGGCGGTTAACTAATTCAACCATGATGGCAAAGCGACTGACGAGTCGCAGTCAATATGTGTGCGCAGCTCCGAGTTATATCGCTAAATACGGTACGCCTTATGCGTTATCAGAGTTGAGCCAGCACAATTGTTTAATTGGCAGTCAGTCTCATTGGCATTTTGTTGAGCAAGGTAAACCCAAGACGGTAAAAGTGCATGGATCTTTAGCCTGTAGTAGTGGTTTGAGTTTATTAAATGCGGCTATTTGTGGCTTGGGGATTGTGCAGTTACCTGGATATTACGTCAATGATGCTATTGCTGAAGGGGAGTTAGTGGTATTACTTGCATCTTTTCAACAACCTAAAGAAGGTATTTGGGCTTTGTATCCACATAACCGCCATTTATCACCCAAAGTGAGATTGCTGGTTGATAAGTTATCGCAACAGCTTTAATTAACCCTGTTTGGTTGTAGTCTATTAGGTTCCCAAGCTTATTTTTTTAGGCTGAGATTTAACTAGCTCATGGTTCGCAAATAACGCGCAATTTGCGCTTTTGGGAGGCTGGATATTTTATTGATGATATCAATGGTAATAGCTTGCTTGGGCAGTTGCTGCTGTAACACATCAATTTGATATAACCATAAATGGCTGGTCATGGTGGCATCGGCTAAAGCGCGGTGAAACACACCATCGTTAGGTAACTGGTGATGATCGACTAATGTGCCAAGCTTATGATTCGGGGCATCTTGGCTAATACGTCGAGACAATAATAACGAGCAAGCAAACTGACCAGTGTAATGCAGTTTATTATGGCTAAATTCAGCATCGAGAAACTTTTTATCAAAGCTGGCATTGTGTGCCACCAGATTAAAGCCTGCAATAAATTTGGCAAACTGCCCCATGACTTGTTTAGACGCTGGGGCATGTTTCAGCATTTCATTACTGATGCCAGTGTACTGCTCAATAAAGCTATTCACTCGCCGACCAGGATTAATCAGTTCCTGAAAGGTATCGACTATTTGACCATTAACCAGTTTTACCGCACCAATTTCAATGGCTCGGTCGCCATTATCGGGTGATAATCCTGTGGTTTCAAAATCGAGTATCACAACCTGATTTGCGAGTGTGGGGATCATAGCTTGGTTATTTTCCGATACAAAATGAGCCAAAAATCTTACCGAGCAAATCGTCTGAGGTAAATTTACCGGTGATTTCAGATAATGCCATTTGGCACATACGCAGTTCTTCAGCCAGTAACTCTCCGGCTAAATACACTTCAAGCTGCTCTTTACCTAACAGCAAGTGACTGGCGGCAAGATCGAGTGCTTCCAAATGGCGACGACGTGCAATAAAGCCGCCTTCTAAGTTACTTTGGTAGCCCATTAATGATTTAAGATGTTGTTTTAATTCTTCAACACCTAAGCCTGTCTTAGCTGAGATGCGGTAAACGCTGTAACCTTGTTCTTCAGTATTATTTAAGGTTTCACCAGTTATGTCAGCTTTATTACGAATAACCGTTACGCCTAGTTTTGATGGTAGGCGGTCGATAAAGTCTGGCCAAATCTCGCGAGGGTCGATAGCCTCAGTTGTCGTGCCATCAACCATAAACAAGACTCTATCTGCAGTGGCTATTTCGGCCCATGCGCGCTCAATGCCAATTTGTTCAACTGTGTCGAGTGTGTCTCTTAACCCTGCAGTATCTATGATGTGCAGTGGCATACCGTCTAAGTGGATGTGTTCACGTAGTACATCACGAGTTGTGCCAGCAATTTCAGTGACAATTGCCGACTCTTTACCGGCTAGTGCATTGAGTAAGCTTGATTTACCGGCATTAGGACGGCCGGCAATCACTACCTTCATGCCTTCGCGGATAATGGAGCCTTGCTTGGCACTGTCTTGCACTGTGTCTAATTTATCGATGATTTTATATAAGGCATTGGCAATTTTACCATCAGATAAAAAATCGACTTCTTCATCTGGAAAATCAATCGCAGCTTCGACATACAAACGTAAGTTGGTCACTTGGTCGACAAGCTCGTGAACTTCTTTTGAGAACTCACCTTGGAGTGATAGCAATGCACTTTTGGCAGCTTGCTCGCTGGTGGCATCGATTAAGTCAGCAATCGCTTCTGCCTGAGTTAAGTCGAGCTTATCATTCATAAAGGCTTGTTCGCTGAATTCACCAGGCCTGGCTATACGTATGCCGTCAATTTCCATGACGCGTTTAATCAACATATCCAGCACAATTTGGCCGCCATGGCCTTGCAGTTCAAGGACATCTTCGCCAGTAAATGAATTGGGACCTTTAAAGAAAAGTGCAATACCTTGGTCAATAACCTGACCGTCGGCATTGTTAAAGTCACAATATTCAGCATAACGGGTTTTTGGAACATGGCCAATAATCGCCGTTGCGACATTAGTGGCTAAGTCGCCTGATACACGAATGATACCTACGCCACCTCGTCCAGGTGCGGTGGCTTGCGCCACAATAGTGTCTGTTGTCACGGTAGTACCTATAAAATTGATAAAGGAAAAGGCGGCTAATCAGCCGCCTTTTTAATCAGTTATACAAGATTGAGCTTAGGCTATTTTATGCCATTTTTCTCAAGACCAGCATAAATAATCTTCTGTTGAGTGATGGCAACTAAGTTACCCACTAACCAGTAAAGTACTAGACCTGCTGGGAACCATAAGAAGAACACGGTAAAGATAACCGGCATCCACTGCATCATTTTCACTTGCATTGGATCCATTGTTGGCGCTACAGGCTGCATTTTCTGCATCAAGAACATTGATAAGCCCATTAACAATGGCAATACATAGTATGGATCTTGTACTGATAAGTCGGTAATCCAAAGCATGAATGGCGCATGGCGTAATTCATAACTTTCAAGCAATACCCAGTAAAGTGCGATGAAGATCGGCATCTGTAACAGAATAGGTAAGCAACCGCCCATAGGGTTTACTTTCTCTTTCTTATACAACTCCATCATGGCTTGACCCATCTTCTGACGGTCATCACCAAAGCGTTCTTTCATCTCAGTCAATTTAGGCTGAAGATTACGCATTTTGGCCATTGAGGTATATTGCTTCTTCGTTAGTGGGTATAAACCACCACGCACTGTCAGTGTTATCAAAATGATTGCTACACCCCAGTTACCCACAAATGATTGATAGAACATCAATAACCAATGGATTGGAATGGCTAACCACCATAAGAAACCGTAATCAACAACTAAGTTTAAGGTTTCAGAAATCGCTGAAAGCGCTTTTTGGTTTTTAGGACCGACATAAAACTGTGAGCTAATATTTTGTGTTGCGCCAGGTGCAATATCATATACCGCGCCACGGAAACCAATGTTAGCTAATCCACCAGCACTTAAGCTTGTGAAAATAGTATTTGAATCTGTTGCTGGTGGAACCCAAGCTGACACAAAGTAATGTTGAAGCATTGCAGCCCAACCACCGAGTGTAACTTTAGCTAGGTTCTTGTCAGCCATATCGTCAAAGTTATATTTTTCATAACGAGTATCTTGAGTCGAGAAAGCGCCACCACGGTAGGTTGGCATCATCATGCTACTTTCTGATTCTTTAATCGTTTGCTTAATTTGACCATACATTTGCACTTGTAATGGTGCAGCTGAAATGTTGTTGATGCTGTAATCAACTTTGATGTCATATTGACCACGGGTAAACGTAAAGGTTTTTACGTAGGTGACACCGTTATCTGCTGTGTATGTAAATGGCACTGTTAATGTGTCTTTACCATCAGCTAAAGAATATGAGCTAGCCTGAACATTATATGTTGCACGGCCTTTAGCGCTGCTATCAATACCATCACGCCCAATAAGTCCACTTTGAGCAATATAAGTGAACTCATTTTGCTGATCTAAAATAACAAAGGGGTCGTTACTGTCGATTTCGCGTTTATGTTCTACTAATGCAGCATAAACAATGTCACCACCAACTGGGCTGATTTTAATATCAAGCTGGTCAGTGTTGACGCTAATAAGGTTTGTCGTTGCAGGTAATTCTACTGGTGTCCCTGAGATATCTGCTTCTGGAACATCAGCACTGTGCTGTGATGAGGCGTTAGTTTGGGTAACAGTTTGAGCTGTTGCCGGTTTTGGTGCTTTATCTGTTTGCCACTGTGTCCACATTAAATAGCTGACAAAAAGCAGACCGATTAGCAATATATTGCGTTGAGATTCCATAGCCTATTTATTACACCTGTCATTTTTAGGGGGGACGGGATCACTACCGCCGGGATGTAAAGGGTGACATTTTAATATGCGTTTCATTGCAAACCAACTACCTTTCACTGTTCCATGTGTTTTTATTGCTTCTATAGCATAATAAGAACAGGTTGGATTGAACCGACAACGCGGTCCCAATAAAGGGCTGATAAAAATTTGGTAACCACGTATAAACGTAGTTGCTAGCCATTGTAACGGCGACTGAGTTTGTGCCATAGCTTTTCTATTAATTTTTGTATTTCTGCATTTTCCATTTCCATCACGCCATTTCTGACTAATACAACGATGTCGATATCTGGGATGTCGTGTTGATGTAAACGAAAACTATCTCTTATCACACGTTTAATGCGATTACGTTGGTTTGCACGTTTAACAAAACGTTTGGCCACAGTTAATCCTAAACGGGGATGTTGCTCTGAATTTGGAATTGCGAGCAGAGTTATTTCAGCAGAGGATGCTTTGATTGGATTGGAGAATACAGATTTAAATTGCGCGGGAGTTAACAAACGTAACTCCCGCGAAAAGGTATAGCTAGTCACCTAGTTATCTACTTACGCAGATAAACGAGCGCGACCTTTCGCACGACGACGTGCAAGCACCTTACGGCCGCCTACAGTAGCCATACGAGCGCGGAAGCCGTGAGAACGCTTGCGCTTCAGGTTGCTAGGTTGAAAAGTACGTTTACTCATGATGGCAATCCGTCTTTGTTAGTGAATTTTCCTTATCTCCAACATTAGAGGTAAGGGCAAAAAAGAGGCCGAATTGTAATCACTTTAAGTACTGTCGTCAATAACGAAAGTACTTATATGATAAATTTCTGCCAATCTTTATTTGAAGCTACTAAGCATTAAGCACCATAAGATGTGGATAAGTCTGTGTACAGACACTATATCTTGTGGATCTTTCGTTGTTTCAGCAGATCAAAGAAAGGCTATTATAGATCAAGTTGGATCGGTTAATAAAGCTGGATTTGCTTGATTTTTACTATTTACCGATCGATTTTGATCATGGAAGATCATCTATTTATACACAGAATGATCTCGCTGGGGATAATTCTGCTTTAAAGGATAGCGATCATTGTGATCTCACTATAGAATACATCTCCTTTGATTAAAGATATTTGGGGATAAATAAGTGGCGGTTTCACTTTGGCAACAATGTATCGGTAGACTACAAGACGAGTTATCAGCACAGCAGTTCAGTATGTGGATCCGTCCGTTACAAGCTGAAATGGATGGTGATACATTAGTTTTGTATGCACCTAATCGTTTTGTGCTGGATTGGGTACGCGATAAATACATCAATATCATTAATCAATTTTTTACTGAACAAATGGGCAGTAATGCACCTAAGTTACGTTTTGATATTGGTAGCCGTCCTTCTGCACGTCCGGTTGCGCCAGCTCCGGTAGCGGTTAAGCCTGTGAATCGTCAAACCAAAGCTCAAGTGGGAACGACGTCTTTTAATACCCAAGCCGAACCGATTATTAATCCTAATCATCGTAGTAATATTAATCCTACCTATCAATTTGATAACTTCGTTGAAGGTAAATCGAATCAGTTAGGTAAAGCTGCGGCTTTGCAAGTATCTGAAAATCCAGGTGGCGCTTATAATCCATTGTTTTTATATGGCGGCACTGGTTTAGGTAAAACTCATCTTTTACACGCAGTTGGCAATGGTATTATTAAAAATAATCCCAATGCTAAAGTGGTGTACATGCACTCTGAGCGTTTTGTTCAGGACATGGTTAAAGCATTACAAAACAACGCGATCGAAGAGTTTAAGCGTTATTATCGTAGCGTCGATGCATTATTTATTGATGATATTCAATTTTTTGCCAATAAAGATCGTTCTCAAGAAGAATTTTTCCATACCTTTAATGCATTATTAGAAGGTAATCATCAAATTATTTTAACCTCAGATCGTTATCCTAAAGAGATTGACGGGGTAGAGGATCGTTTAAAATCACGCTTTGGTTGGGGTTTAACGGTTGCGATTGAGCCTCCAGAGTTAGAAACCCGCGTAGCGATTTTAATGCGTAAAGCACAAGAGAGCGGAATAAACCTACCTGATGAAGTGGCATTTTTTATTGCTAAGCGTTTACGTTCAAACGTACGTGAGTTAGAAGGCGCGCTAAACCGCGTGATTGCTAATGCTAACTTTACTGGTCGTCCAATTACTATCGACTTTGTGCGTGAAGCATTAAGAGATCTCTTGGCACTGCAAGAAAAATTAGTCACTATAGACAATATTCAGAAGACAGTTGCTGAATACTACAAAATAAAAATGGCAGATATGCTGTCTAAACGCCGTTCTCGCAGTGTGGCAAGGCCTAGACAAGTGGCGATGGCGCTATCTAAAGAACTTACTAACCAAAGTTTACCGGAAATAGGTGATGCTTTTGGTGGTCGTGACCATACGACAGTATTACATGCTTGTCGTAAAATCGCTCAATTGCGCGAAGAAAGTCATGATATTAAAGAAGATTATGCTAACTTGATTAGAACTTTGTCTTCTTAATTCAGGGAATCTAGACACGATGAAATTTTCAATTGATAGGGACGCCCTATTAAAGCCGTTGCAGCTAGTGTGCGGCGCGGTAGAACGCAGACACAATTTACCTATTTTAGCCAACTTATTAGTTGAAGTTAGTGAGTCTTCACTTAAGCTAACGGGCACTGATTTAGAAGTTGAGTTAGTGGGCCAAGCGGCAATTCATGGTGATATTGATGTCGGTCGTACGACCGTTCCTGCCAAAAAACTGCTGGATATTGTTAAGTCATTGCCAGAGCAAAGTGAATTAAAAGTCGAACAGCAAGATAATAAATGGTTATTGCGTTCTGGCCGTAGCCGTTTTTCCTTAGCAACATTACCTGCCGAAGATTACCCCAACGTTGAAGCATTCCAAGCGGATATTGAATTTAGCTTAAAGCAAGGTGTGTTGAAGTCGATAATTGACTCTACTCAGTTTTCTATGGCCAACCAAGATGTGCGTTATTATCTCAATGGATTGTTATTTGAAACCGAAGGTAATGTATTACGTGCTATCGCTACAGATGGACACCGTTTAGCATTAAGCCATCGCACCCTTGAGGTGACATTACCTGAAAAGCAAGTCATTGTACCGCGCAAAGGTGTGGTTGAAATGGCGCGCTTACTCGACAGTGACGATCAGGACATCACCATTGCTATTGGTGATAATGCCATTCGAGCGGTTACCAGTTCTGCTGTGTTTACCAGTAAACTTGTTGATGGACGTTTCCCTGATTACCGCCGAGTGTTACCTAAAGGTGGCAACAAAGTGGTCATTGCCAGTCGTAATCAACTAAAGCAAGCGTTAACCCGTGCCTCTATTCTGTCGAATGAAAAATTCCGTGGTGTACGTATTCAGCTTGAATCTGGTTTATTAAAAATTACCGCTAATAATCCTGAGCAAGAAGAAGCTGAAGAGATCATTGATGTTGAATATGACTCTGACAATCTAGAAATTGGTTTTAACGTTAGTTATCTACTTGATGTTTTAAATAACTTAGCCAGTGATGAAGTTCGTATTACTCTAATTGATGGCAATTCGAGTGCCTTGATTGAAAACCACAAAGAAGAAGATTCTATGTATGTGGTGATGCCAATGCGTCTATAACGGATTATTGTCTAACAAGTTATATAAGGTGCTGTAAGGCGCCTTATTTGTCTTTACTGGATTAATCACAGCGGTTATCACAAATAGGTTTTCATGAGTTTATCGCGTATTACCATCAGTTCATTTCGTAACATTACCTCAGCATCATTGGAGCCTTGTAAGGGCTTAAATTTGATTTACGGTCAAAATGGCAGTGGCAAAACCAGTATTCTTGAAGCTATTTATTTTTTGGGTATGGGCCGCTCATTTCGTAGCCATTTATCGCAACGTGTGATCAACCATGAAGACGATAAACTCACCTTGTTTGCCCATTTAATAGACGCTGAACGAGACTGTAAAATAGGTTTACGTCGTTATCGAAGTGGTGAGACAGAAGTTAAAATTGATGGTGAAAAGGTTAAGCGTTTATCGACCTTAGCCGAAACCTTGCCTATTCAAGTCATCACCCCAGAAAGTTTTTCGTTATTGTTCGAGGGACCTAAAGCTCGACGCCAATTTATCGATTGGGGTGCATTTCATTCTGATCCGAATTTTTATCAAGCTTGGGTGAATACTCGAAAGGTATTAAAGCAGCGCAATCAATTACTTAGAAATCAATCTTCCTACAGCCAAATACAGTTTTGGGATAAGGAGTTGGTGCGGTATGCTGAACAGGTTACCGATATACGAAATCTATATGTAGACTCGTTAAATGAGCTACTAAAGGGTATAATCGGGGTGTTTTTACCTCATATTGATATTAAGGTTTCTTTTACCCGAGGATGGGACAGTAAAACGGATTTTGCCCAATTACTTGAAAACCAATACTCAAGAGATTTAGCCGCTGGTAATACGGGCAGCGGCCCCCACAAAGCAGACTTACGTTTGCGAGTGGGTAATTTACCAGCGCAGGATGCGTTGTCCCGTGGACAATTAAAATTATTAGTCTGTGCACTGCGTATTGCACAGGGAAAGTTGCTCAAACAACAACTAGATAAAAATAGTATTTATCTGGTCGACGATTTACCGTCGGAGTTGGATGCACAGCATAGGCAGCTATTGCTTCAGCAGTTAACCGAAACCGGTGCACAAATTTTTGTCACTGCGATCGATCCGCAAGCAATAGTCGATTCGTTATCTAGCCCTCCAAACAGGATGTTTCATGTGGAACAAGGGCGAGTAACGGTTATTGAATAACAACGAGAGATAAATATGTCAGAGAATAGTTACGATTCTTCGAGTATCAAGGTATTAAAAGGCCTTGATGCAGTCCGTAAGAGACCTGGTATGTACATTGGTGATACTGATGATGGCACAGGTCTTCATCACATGGTATTCGAAGTGGTTGATAACTCTATCGATGAAGCTTTAGCCGGCCATTGTAGCGATATCACCATTACCATTCATTCTGATGGTTCAGTCTCAGTGAAAGACGATGGTCGTGGTATTCCTGTGTCAATCCACGAGGAAGAGGGGATCTCTGCCGCTGAAGTTATTATGACCGTACTTCATGCTGGTGGTAAGTTTGATGATAACTCTTACAAAGTCTCTGGCGGTCTTCACGGCGTGGGTGTGTCGGTCGTTAACGCCTTATCAGAAAAACTACAGTTAACCATTCGTCGTGCTGGTAAAGTCTATGAGCAGTTTTATACTCATGGGGTACCAGATGCGCCGATCAAAGAAATCGGTGATGCCGTTAAAACCGGTACCGAACTTCGTTTTTGGCCAAGTAGTCAGACGTTTACCGACGTTGAATTCCATTTTGAAATTTTAGCCAAACGAGTACGTGAACTGTCTTTCCTCAACTCTGGCGTGGGTATTCGTTTAGTTGACGAACGTGACAACAAAGATGAGTTCTTTAAGTATGAAGGTGGTATTAGTGCTTTCGTAGATTACTTAAACCGTAATAAAACGCCAATAAACAAAGATGTATTCCATTTTTCACAAGAGCGTGATGACGGTATTACTGTCGAAGTTGCCATGCAGTGGAATGATGGTTATCAAGAAAACATCTTCTGTTTTACCAATAATATTCCTCAGCGCGATGGTGGTACTCACTTAGTGGGCTTCCGTGGTGCATTAACACGTAACTTGAATAACTACATGGAACGTGAAGGCTTTAACAAAAAAGGTAAAACCAGTGCTACTGGTGATGATGCCCGTGAAGGCTTAACTGCGGTTATTTCTGTGAAAGTGCCAGATCCTAAGTTCAGTTCACAAACTAAAGACAAACTTGTATCAAGTGAAGTGAAAAGTGCAGTTGAACAAACCATGGGTGAGCAGTTAAACGATTACCTATTAGAAAATCCTGCAGATGCTAAATTAATTGTCGGCAAAATTGTAGACGCGGCTCGTGCACGTGAAGCGGCGCGTAAAGCTCGTGAAATGACTCGCCGTAAAGGTGCATTAGATTTAGGTGGCCTGCCAGGAAAACTGGCTGACTGCCAAGAGAAAGATCCTGGTCTTTCTGAAATCTATATCGTGGAAGGGGACTCTGCTGGCGGATCTGCCAAGCAGGGACGTAACCGTAAAAACCAAGCTATTCTTCCACTGAAAGGTAAAATCTTAAACGTAGAAAAAGCGCGTTTTGACAAGATGTTATCTTCACAAGAAGTCGCAACGCTTATTACTGCATTAGGTTGTGGTATCGGCCGTGACGAATATAACCCAGATAAAACGCGTTATCACAACATCATCATCATGACCGATGCTGACGTCGACGGCTCACATATTCGTACCTTGCTGTTGACCTTCTTCTTCCGTCAAATGCCTGAGTTAATCCAACGTGGCTATATTTATATTGCGCAACCACCACTGTTTAAAGTGAAAAAAGGTAAGCAAGAACAGTATTTGAAAGATGAGCCAGCATTAACGGAATACTTAACCACTCAAGCACTTGATGGCACTAATATTTATCCAAGCCAAGGTGCGTTGGGAATGTCTGGTGAGCCATTAGAGCGTTTAGTCGCCCAGTATCGTGAAGTTGAACGTATTATTAAGCGTCTAGAAAAGCGTTTCCCAGCAGTGTTACTTGACCGCATGTTGTATCACCCTGAAGTGACAGCAGATGTGTTGAGTGATGAAGCGAAGATGACGACTTGGTGTAATGCCTTTATCGCGGACTTAATTGATCGAGAAAGCAGCGGAATTATCTTTACCGTTAATGTGATGCTTGATCCTGAGCGTAAGGTTTATACCCCTAGCGTGACGATCCGTAAACACGGTATTGATACTAATTATTTATTTGGTTATGACTTCTTCACCTCAACCGATTACCAACGTATTGCTAAATTAGGTGCTGCGTTAGACGGTATGATTGAAGAGGGCGGCTATGTACAACGTGGCGAGCGTGTTAAGGAAGTTGAAAGCTTCTTAGAAGCGTTAGATTGGACTATCAGTGAAGCAAAACGCGGTCTGTATATCCAACGTTATAAAGGATTGGGTGAAATGAACCCTGAGCAATTGTGGGAAACTACAATGGATCCTGAATCACGTCGTATGTTACGTGTCACCATTGAAGATGCTGTTGCTGCCGATCAGCTATTTACCTGCTTAATGGGTGATCAAGTTGAGCCGCGTCGTGAGTTTATTGAAACTAATGCGCTCAATGTAGCTAACTTAGACGTATAAGCGCGTTTTAAAAAAAAGGGTGCCTATAGGGCACCCTTTTTTGTATTTTTTTACTATGGTTATATAGTATTTAATTCAACTTCTCATAAGGTTATTAATTGTGGTTACTGGTTTTTTTAAAAAATTATTCAATATTCGTGACCGTAATGAACAAGTTAAATTTACTGGCAAAACATCAGTTGAAAAACGCCAGCAGATCCAACAACAATCGACACAACTCGCTGTTGAAATTACACCTAAACTTGCAGCTGAGTCGCAGTTAGATTTGTCGGCATTGTTTTATAGTTTATTGTTTGCTAGCCAACAATCAACCACCACAGGTATTGCCAATAATCTTGAACGAAGCGTGATGCAAAAAATTGAGCAAGCACTTAGCTCACCAGAGTCTATTGCTGAAAATGTATTAAAACTTCCTAGTAAAATACTCGAACTTGATAAGAAGCTTGCTGATGACAGTATTGAAACCCAAGAGCTAATAAAGCTCATTGAGCAAGACCTTTTATTGTGTGTTGAAGTACTCAAACTATGCAATTCACCCGCATTTAAACGTGCAGATACGGATGTTAGTAGCATTCAACAAGCGTTAGTGCAGGTGGGGCGACAACAGTTAAGGCAGTTTATTACCACTTGCTTAGCCCGAGAATTAATTGATATCAAAGCTATTTACTTTCGACGCTTTGGTGCAGAAATTTGGCGCCATTCTATGCAAGTGGCTTTTTTAGCCAGCGAATTAGCTCGCTCTGAGCAACGAGATCGTGCTTTTTTATTAGGCTTGTTACATGACGTGGGTAAAATTGCGATTTTTAAACTGCTGGTGGATGCTTTTTATCAAGCAGAGCCAGGAGAGCAGCCGAGTTCTTCGTTGTTTAAGCAAGTGATGACCACCAAGTCATTAACGCTGAGTGCGCTTTTAGCTCGTTACTGGCAATTACCAGAGCACTTTGAAGCATCATTAACTTTGTTAGCGAATAGCAATATTAAACCTGTGGATGAGATGGCATTACTCATTTGGAAAGCCAATATTATTAGTGAGTGTTCGATGTTGCAACAGGTTGATAAATTACCTCAAGCAGCATTGGCGCTGTTGTTGGCCCAAGTGGACTTGAGTGAAGAAGAGTTTATTGTGCTACATCAAAAGCTGATGCAATTTTAGATACACTTTAAAAGTAGTCTGTCTTTGGTGGTCCGGTTGTAGATTGATTAAGATATGCTTTTTATCATTGTATTGCCCATAAAAAAGCGCCTTTCGGCGCTTTTTTGTTAATGATAGTCGACTGAATCTATTGCAGTAATGAAATATCCGCAACGTGTAAGAACTGCTCACGAAGATTAGTTAACAAAGCTAAACGGTTGTTTTTCAATGCTTCATCATCTGCCATTACCATCACATCTTCAAAGAACTGATCGACGCTCTCACGTAAGTCAGCTAATAAGGTTAATGCTTGTTGGTAATCACCTGTGGCAAACAAGGGCGCTAACTGCGGTTGCAGTTGTGCAAGTTTAGCCGCTAAGGTTTTTTCTGCTGTTTCGCTTAATAGTGCTTGGTTGATGGTTTCAGGCAGTTTACCTTCAACTTTAGCCAAGATATTAGAAACACGCTTATTGGCTGCAGCAAGCGCACTAGACGCTTCTAAACCACGGAAATGAGATACTGCATTAACGCGACTGTCAAAATCAGCTGGGCGAGTCGGACGACGAGCAAGCACGGCTAAAATAACATCAACTTGAATACCTTTATCTTGATACCAGGCTCGGAAACGTGCCAGTAGGAACTCTAGGACATCCTCACTGGTATTCGCATTGGTGATGTTTGCAGCATGCAATGTTTGTGCTTTAGCAATTAATTCTACTAAGTCCAAAGGTAGCTTGTGTTCAACAATAATTCGCAAAATACCGATAGCAGCTCGACGAAGTGCAAATGGATCTGCCGCGCCTTTAGGTGCTTGGCCAATACCAAAAATACCCACTAAAGTATCGAGTTTTTCGGCTAAAGCAACAGCGCAAGATACATTTGCTGTTGGTACTGTATCACCAGAGAACTTAGGCTTATATTGTTCTTCAAGTGCTAGCGCTACCGCTTCAGTTTCGCCGTCTAAGCGGGCGTAATGCATGCCCATAGTGCCTTGGGTGTCAGTAAACTCCATGACCATGTTGGTCATAAGGTCTGCTTTAGACAATAAGCCTGCACGGCTAGCATCTAGGCTACTAGTATTGACGCCATTGTCGTTCATTTGTGTTGCAATAAAGCCTGCTAACGCTGAAATACGTTCAACGCGCGCTTTTAGTGTGCCCAGCTGCTTTTGGAATACAACCGTATCTAAACTGGCAATACGAGACTCAAGCGTGTGCTTTTTATCAGTGTTAAAGAAGAACTCTGCATCAGCCAGACGTGGACGAACGACTTTTTCGTTACCTGAAATAATCTGCTGTGGATCTTTTGATTCTATGTTGGTGACAAAGATAAAGTTAGGTAATAACTTGCCACTGTTATCAAATACCGGGAAGTACTTTTGATCACCTTTCATGGTGTAAACTAAGGCTTCTGAAGGCACATTTAGAAACTTTTCTTCAAAGCTAGCTGTTAGCACTATTGGCCATTCAACCAATGAAGCGACTTCTTCTAGTAGGCCGTCTTGAATATCGGCAATACCACCTAATTTAGCTGCTGCAGCTTCAGCATCAACTTTGATTAGCGATTTACGTAATTCATAATCTGCTAGTACTTTACCTTGCTCTTTTAGCGCGGCCAAATAGTTGTCGGCATGATCTAACTCAAAGCTGGCTTTACCCATAAATCGGTGGCCACGAATAACGCGGTCAGATTTAATACCAAGTAATTCACCCGCAACTAACTCGTTGCCTAATAGCATGGTCACAGTGTGAACTGGGCGAATAAACTGAGTTTTGTTGTTTCCCCAACGCATTGGTTTAGGGATAGGTAATTTATCGAGTGCTCGTTGTGCCATGTCAGCAATTAAGCTTTTGGTTTCAACACCAACCACTTTAGCTTGGTGAACTAACCATTCACCTTTATCGGTTGTTAAACGCTCTGCTTGCTCAACCGTAATGCCATTACCACGGGCCCAGCCTTGTGCTGCTTTAGTTGGGTTACCGTCAGCATCAAATGCTGAGCTAACCGCAGGACCGCGTTTTTCAACGACTTTATCGGCTTGTGCTAAAGCTAATCCCAATACGTTAATGGCCAAGCGTCGTGGGGCTGCATACCAAACGGCAGAATCAAATGGCAGGTCTGCTTTGGTTAATTCATCGGTAAAGTTAGCTAAAAAAGATTCCGCTAATGTGCGTAGCGCCTTTGGCGGTAATTCTTCGGTGCCCACTTCAATGAGTAAGTTTTCAAAATTCATCTGTTACCTCTACTTACACAGTGGGAAGCCAAGCGCTTCACGTGCTTGATAATAAGATTCTGCAACACCTTTTGCCATCGTACGAACGCGAAGGATATAACGCTGACGTTCGGTGACAGAAATTGCATGGCGTGCATCAAGTAAATTGAAAGCGTGCGATGCTTTCATTACTTGCTCGTAAGCAGGTAGTGGTAATGGTTTTTCTAGTGATAATAAGTGCATGCACATCTTTTCACATTGATCGAACAGGGTGAACATAAAATCGACATCGGCGTGTTCGAAGTTATAAGTCGATTGCTCAACTTCGTTCTGGTGAAAAATATCACCATAGGTCACACGGCCTAAAGGTCCGTCTGTCCACACCAGATCATATACACTATCAACTTCCTGAATGTACATTGCTAGACGTTCTAGACCGTAAGTAATTTCGCCGGTAACAGGACTACATTCAATACCGCCAACTTGTTGGAAGTAAGTAAACTGTGTCACTTCCATACCATTGAGCCAAACTTCCCAGCCTAAGCCCCATGCGCCCAATGTTGGTGATTCCCAATTGTCTTCGACAAAGCGAATATCATGTATTTGAGTATCGATGCCTAGAGCTTCAAGTGAGCCTAAATAAAGCTCTTGAATATTATCTGGCGATGGCTTGAGGACCACTTGAAATTGGTAGTAATGCTGTAAGCGGTTAGGGTTTTCACCATAACGTCCATCAGTAGGACGGCGAGACGGTTGCACGTATGCACTGCTCATTGGCTCAGGGCCTAATGAACGTAAGAACGTCTGCGGGTGGAAAGTACCAGCGCCAACTTCCATATCTAGAGGTTGAACAATTGCGCAACCTTGCTGCGCCCAATATTCCTGAAGGGTTAGGATGAACCCCTGAAATGTCTTTACGTCATGTTTCGTCGTCATGTCTACTACTGTCAGGCTATTAATAGAAAATGTTGATGATTATACCTTGTAGAGCAAGGTAGATGTAGGTTATTTTTTAACGTACTACTCAAAACGTTAATGGAACCGTACCATGCAAGTTAACCGATGTGGCTGGGTAAGTGAAGACCCTTTATATCAGCATTATCATGATACTGTTTGGGGACGACCTGAATTTGATCCTAAACAGCTTTTTGCTAAGTTATGTCTTGATGGCCAACAAGCTGGATTGTCTTGGATTACCATTCTAAAAAAGCAACAAAATTACGAATTACTGTTTGCTAATTTTGAGCCGAGTATTATTGCACAGTACGATCAAGTTAAAGTGGCACAGTTAATGCTCGAACCGGGTATTGTGCGCAATCGTCTTAAAATAAACTCGATCATCAGAAATGCTAAAGCTTATTTAGCATTTGTAGAGCAGGGCGATGATTTCTCTAAGTTTTTATGGGGTTTTGTTGGCAGTAAACCTAAAGAAAATAACTTCAGTTCATTAAGCCAGGTTCCTGCACAAACACCAGAATCTGAAGCTATGTCTAAGGCGTTAAAAAAGCTTGGTTTTAACTTTGTTGGTCCGACAATTTGTTATGCATTTATGCAAGCCGTGGGCATGGTGAATGATCACACCACAGATTGTCATTGTTATGGTCAGTATTGATTTTATTAAAAGTATAAAAAAAAGGTGTTCCACGTGGAACACCTTTTTTATTGGCTTAACTTAATCGTTAGATTTTTTCAAAGAAAAACGGCTTACGTTTATGTTTATCACCATTTAGTTGATTCATGGTTTCTGAATTAAATAGCTTACCATTAACCATAGTGTAAGTGACTTTATCAGTCGTTCTTATATCGGCTAATGGATCGCCATCAATCACAATTAAGTCAGCCAATTTACCCACTTTGATAGAACCCAGTTGATGGTCCATACCAAAGGTTGTCGCCGGATTAATTGTCGCGGTTTTTAATACTTCCATATTACTCATGCCGCCTTGAGCAAACATCCACATTTCCCAATGTGCTGCTAATCCTTCTCGTTGACCATGAGCACCAATATTAGGTTTAACGCCGATGTTGTTTAACTCATTGGCTACGCGGGCAACATTAAAGTGGTTGTAATGTTCGTCCGGTGCTGTGGTTCTTCGCATTGATCGGGCATCAAGTATATCGTGCGGCACATACATACTTAGGCGAGGGTGAGCCCAAACGTCGGTTTTATCATACCAGTAATGCTCACCAGAAATACCACCATATGCAACCACTAGCGTCGGTGTATAGTGAACTTCTGTTTGGCTCCAGAATTGCTTAATATCATTGTAAATTGATGCTGCTGGCAATGAATGTTCTACCGTCGTGTGACCATCGGCTATCATGGATAAATTGTGCTGCAGTAAACTGCCACCTTCAGGCACTACCATCATTTCGAGCTCTCGCGCAGCAGCAATAATTTGTTGGCGTTGATCACGACGTGGTTGGTTGTAACTCTTAACGCTAAATGCACCGACTTTTTTAAGACGCTCTAAGTGGAACTTTGCATCATCAAGTGAATCAACATGCGAAGTATAACCAGGTAAGTTTGCTCCGTATAAAATCGTCCCCGTAGAGAAAATACGCGGTCCAACAATTTTGCCTGCTTTTTGTTGTTCTGAAGCGGCAAATATTTCGGTTGTGTCATTTGATGGGTCGTGAATAGCTGTTACCCCAAGTGACAGACCTGAATATAAGGCCCAGTTTTGTTGTGGAATAATCTCATCATCTGCTTGGCCACCATGAGCGTGAGCATCAAACAGGCCGGGCATGATGGTTTTGCCGCTAATATCGATAATTTGGGCATTGTTAGGAATGACTGTATTAGCATCACCAACACTAACAATTTTATTGTCTTTAACGATAACGACACCATTATCAATAACTTGGTCATTTTCCATCGTAATCACTTTGCCGCCGGTAAATACCACTGTTCCACGTGGAACATCAGCTTTATCTTTAAAACCAATTGCAGTGATTTTAGGATCGACCTTGGTTTCCGCTTTTGTATATTGAGTGTCTACATCTGCTCGATATAAATCTGGGCCCAATGTCCAATACAGTTGGTTGTTCTTACCGTTCCAGCTAATGCTTTCTCCTGCACGGGCGCTTAGTTGAGTAATGGGTAAGTTGGTTGCTTTAGGCCCAATCGCAATGGTTTCACCGTGTTTAGCAAAAGGAGTGACATACACTCTAAAGCGTTCAGCAAATGCTAAGTGCTCACCGTTGGGTGATAAACGAAACTCGGTAGCATGGTCGCTGGTGTAATGGGTACGTTTTTCAAAACCGTTCATGCCGATAGAGGCAAACTCTGGGGTTTCCCCTGAATCCATAAAGTAAACACGGTCTGAGTCAGCTCCGAATTGTGGTTGATGGCCACTGGCTGTTAGTTTGGTACTTTGCTTTCCTTTGATATCGACTTTATATAAACCGGGTTCTTGTGACCAAGTTCGTGGTGTCATGTAGCCACCGCGCGCTTTTCGATAAACAATATATTCGCCATTAGGTGAAAAGGTTGGTTCGACATATTTGCCAGGCTCGTTGGTCAACACCTTGGCTTTACCACCTCTGGCGCTAACAACACTGACTGTGCCTTGCTGTTGATCATTCCAAGTGGTGAATACTATGTCTTTACCGTCACGTGACCACTGTGGGAATAGCTCATTGATGTCATCATCTAAACGGGTTAATCGTTTATGTTTACCGTCTTTAATATCACGAATCCAAATTTTACCTAAGGCTTCAAATACTACTTTTTCGCCATCTGGTGACACTTGTGCCATACGCAGCATTTTTACATCAAATTCATCTTTATCTAAGTTTTGAGTAAAGCGGACTGATGGCTGAATATCTCTTTGAGTGTTAACACTGAATGGAATGTCTGTTACTTGTTTACTGTCGACATCAAGTTTATTGATTTTACCTTTAGCCCAAAATACGATGTGCTTATTGTCTTTGGTCCACGACATTGTTGGGTACACACCATGAATAGCCCATGTTTCCTGCATATCACGATCGAGTTTGTCATACAGCTTGGTTTCTTCACCAGAGGTTAAATCGAGAGAATAGAGCGTTGACTGGAATCCATCACGTTTGATGTAAGCAAGGGTTTTGCCGTCAGGGCTTGGTGTCGGTCTAATCGCACCACCAGTACCTTCAATCAATACTTCAATATCGCCTGTTTGTGTGTCGTAACGTTTGATCTTATAAATGCCTTTTACCGAGTCTTTAGAATAGTGAAAGGTTTTACCTGGGGTCGCATCTTGGCTGAAGTAAATATAACGGCCATCAGGTGAATAGGCGGGTTCACCTAAATCTTTTTGCTCGTTAGGACGCTCAGTTAGTTTTACCCCTTCGCCACCAGCAACGTGAAACATCCACACTTCACCGGCTCCTAAGCTGCGAGTGCCAGTGAAGTGTTTTCTGGCTATTAAATACTGTGAGTCAGGACTCCAGGCTGGGCTGTTGAGTAAACGAAAGGTTTCAGTCGTTATTGCATGTGGATTAGTGCCATCGGCATTCATTATCCAAATATTATCGCCACCATCTTCATCAGAGGTAAAAGCTATATACTTACCGTCTGGGCTATATACTGGCTGCATTTGCCAAGCTATACCTTGTGCCAGTGGTTTTGCTTCACCTCCAGCTATCGGTATTTGGTAAATATCACCTAATAGATCAAATACAATGTGTTCACCATCAGGTGATACATTGATGTTCATCCATGTCCCTTCAGTAACATTAATATCAATTTTACTCAATGGCGCATTTTCAGGAGCATTTACGTGCCATTTTACTTTGTCATCTTCGGCATAGGCAAAGCTAGAAATACCTAGAGTAAGTGCCATAGCGGTGTAAATAGGGGTGAGTTTTTGAGTCAACATAGAGTAGATTATCCGTTGTCGTTTTTATTTTCAGTGGATTTAATCAAGCTTAATACTCGTGTAGGTCATCTCATTTAGCATGATTAGATGACCTGAAGAGTACTTGGCTTTACTGCGTTTGTCGGTTTGAATGGTTCCTTTATCGCATAAATTACCGATAAGGGGTATAACAAATCTGTATCAATTAATGACAGACGATAACACGCATGTTTGTTATCGATTAACAAACAATGAGTGCTATAGCGTTAGATTTTAATATTAAAGGCTTAAATGAAAATGATTTATCGATTTTGCTAATCGATATTTACAGAGTCATCGGCTTGTATTAAGCCAGCTTGGATCACGCGGCAGGTGACTCCGCCACGCCAGTCAGGTGTTAATGCTTGTTCAAGCCCTGAGTGAGCTTGTTGCATTTTTTTACATGGATCGGTTTCGCCAGTGATTTGTAGTTTTAGCTCAGTACCAATTGAGATCGTTTTACCTACATCCGCAGGGCTAAATTCATAGCCGCTGATCAATAAGTTAGCTCGACGAGTTAACCAATCTAAATCTACATTAATTTGCTGGCAGGCTTTTTGCCATTGCTGTTTTGACATCACTGTCACCTGGCGTTTACCTGGTCGGCCAAAAACGTCATTCTCGACACCGCGCTCTAAAGTCACATTGGCACAGAAAGCGGGTTTCATCACGCCGCGTTTTGCTGTTTTGTATGCGATTGCTTCCAATGTGATTGTCATTTTTAAAGTCCTTTTTTGAGTAAATAGTGATATGGCGTTTTACTGGTATCGCTAGCAATTAAGGTGTGATCCATAAATTCACAAAAGCTGGGTATGTCTCGTGTAGTGGCAGGGTCATCCGCTATAACAAGTAATGTTTCACCGTCAGCCATTTTACGTACTGTTTTACGGATCATCATCACTGGCTCTGGACAGCGAAGACCAAGTGCGTCGAGCTGGTGTTGCGCCTGGGTATAAATATCGTTCATTGAGTCCTATCTATTTTACTTATCTAATTATCGCTAATGTTACTCTTGTCATTTATGCTTGCCAAGTTTGCTACTAATTTATCTTTTTTATCTTTTTTTATTTTTCATAAAACATGTTTCACGTGGAACATTAGCCAAAGCAGAAAAATTTAAAAATAAAAAAAACGAGCCAATTTGGCTCGTTTTCATTGCAGCTGATGAATTATCAGCTAGAGATTTTAAACCTTATACGCGTTCGAATACGGTTGCGATACCCTGACCTAAACCGATACACATAGTGGCAAGACCAAGCGTTGCATCTTTTTCTTCCATTAAGTTAATCAGAGTCGTTGATATACGAGCACCTGAACAACCTAGTGGATGACCTAATGCAATCGCGCCACCGTTAAGGTTAATCTTTTCATCGACAACATCTTGTAAGCCAAGATCTTTAACACAAGGTAATGACTGTGCCGCAAACGCTTCGTTTAATTCGATAAGATCTAAATCGGCAACAGATAAGCCAGCGCGAGCTAATGCTTTTTTGGTTGCTGGTACAGGACCATAACCCATGATAGCAGCATCACAACCCGCAACGGCCATTGAGCGAATACGTGCGCGAATGGTTAAGCCTAATGCACGAGCTTTAGATTCTTCCATGACTAACATCGCCGAAGCACCGTCTGACAATGCGGAAGATGTACCCGCAGTTACGGTACCGTTTACCGGGTCAAATGCTGGACGTAAACCCGCAAGTGACTCAAGTGTTGTTTCAGGACGGATTACTTCGTCTGTCATTACTTTGATCAGTGCGCCGTTTACGTCGTGGCCTTCAATGCCCCAAATCTCTTTGGCAAAACGACCTTCAATAGTGGCAGCATGAGCGCGTTGATGAGAACGTACTGCAAACGCATCTTGTTGTTCACGAGTAATGCCGTGCATTTTACCTAACATTTCGGCGGTTAAGCCCATCATGCCAGATGCTTTAGCTACGCGGTTTGCAAGACCTGGGTGAAAATCAACCCCGTGGTTCATTGGTACGTGACCCATGTGTTCAACACCACCAATAATAAAGGTGTCGCCTTGACCGGTCATGATGGCACGAGCCGCTTGATGAAGAGCATCCATTGATGAACCACATAAACGGTTTACGGTAACGGCACCCGCTGTTTTAGGGATACCAGCCAATAATGATGCGTTACGAGCAATGTTGAAACCTTGCTCTAGTGTTTGTTGCACACAACCCCAAATAACATCTTCAATGTCGTTAGGGTCTAGTTGCGGGTTACGCACTAATAATGCTTTCATTAATTCTGCAGAAAGAGTCTCTGCACGTACATTTCTAAATACCCCAGCCTTTGAACGGCCCATCGGGGTACGAATGCAGTCTACGATAACAGCTTGTTTCATGATTTAATTCCTTTCCCACTAATTAGGCTTGGTAGTAACTACCGTTGTTGGCTGCAAGTTCACGCATGGTATCGGTAACTTGATATAAGCCACCAAGATGTGCGTATTTGTCTGCTAGGGCAACAAAGTTTGCTACGCCCATGGTGTCTAAATAACGGAATACACCGCCACGGAATGGAGGGAAACCAATACCGTAAACTAGACCCATATCGCCTTCAGCAGGTGATGCAATAATGCCTTCTTCTAAACAACGAACCGTTTCGATGATCATTGGGATCATGCAACGAGCGATGATGTCATCTGACTCGAATGCTTTTAATTCACCAAACGTTTCGCCTAATAATGCATAGCTTGTAGGATCAATGTCTTTCTTCGGCTTACCACGACGGTCAACAGAATAGGCATAGAAACCTTTAGTGTTTTTCTGACCTAGACGTTTGTTTTCAAACATAATATCGATAGCGTCTTTGCCATTTTTACCCATACGATCTGGGAAGCCTTCTGCCATAACTGCTTGGGCGTGATGACCAGTATCTAAACCGACTACGTCAAGTAAGTAAGCTGGACCCATTGGCCAACCAAACTGTTTTTCCATCACTTTATCGATAGCGGCGAAATCAGCGCCTTCGGCAAGAAGACCACTAAAGCCAGCAAAGTATGGGAACAATACGCGGTTAACGAAGAAACCTGGACAATCGTTAACAACAATCGGGGTTTTACCCATTTTGCTCGCGTAAGCAACAACTGTTGCGATGGTTTCTTCTGAGCTGTGCTCACCACGGATAATTTCAACTAATGGCATTTTGTGCACTGGGTTAAAGAAGTGCATACCGCAGAAACGTTCTGGTTTCTTCAGGCTTTTAGCCAGTAAGTTGATTGAGATAGTTGAGGTGTTTGACGCAATAATCGCATCTTCAGAGACGTATTGCTCAACTTCTGCAAGTACAGTCGCTTTTACTTTTGGATGTTCAACAACCGCTTCTACAACGATATCGCTATTTTTGATAGCGGCATAATCTAAAGAAGGGGTAATGTTGTTTAATACTTTAGCCATTTTCTCTGGCGTAGAGCGGCCGCGAGCAACTTGAGTAGTAAGGATTTTAGCCGCTTCGTTCAAGCCTAACTCTAATGCTGGCTGAGCGATGTCTTTCATGACAATTGGCGTGCCTTTGCTGGCGCTTTGGTAAGCAATACCGCCGCCCATAATACCTGCACCCAATACCGCAGCTTGGTTAACATCATGAGCTAACTTAGCAGCTTTCTTAGCTTTGCCTTTAACGAATTGGTCATTTAAGAAAATACCAATTAGTGCTTGAGCAACATCTGTTTTCGCTAATTTAATGAAAGCTTGTGCTTCCACTTTTAGCGCGCCGTCACGATCTAAACCAGCAGCCTGTTCGACAACATTCACAGCAGCCATTGGCGCTGGATAATGCTTGCCTGCAACAGAGAACACCATGCCTTTAGCCGTTGCAAAAGACATCATGGCTTCAAGTTTAGGTAGCTGAAGTGCTGATTGCTTTTTGGTGCGACGAGCTTGCCAATCAAGGCTACCATTAAGTGCATCATGCAACATTTGAATCGCGGCAGCTTCTAGGTTTTCGGGTGCTACAACGGCATCAATCGCGCCAACTTTCAAAGCATCTTCTGGGCGTTGGTCTTTGGCTGTGGTAATCCACTCAAGCGCATTATCTGCACCAATCACGCGCGGTAAACGCACTGTGCCACCAAAACCAGGAATAAGGCCTAATTTTGTTTCTGGTAAACCGATGCGAGCATTGGTATCGGCAACGCGTAAGTCGGTTGCTAAAATAGTTTCACAACCACCACCAAGAGCAAAACCATTAACAGCAGAAGCTGTTGGAAACGGTAAATCTTCAAGTTTGTTGAATACCGCGTTAGCTTGTTCAACCCAAGCTAGCAAGGTTGCATCATCTTGTTGGAAAAGGGTTAAGAATTCGGTGATGTCAGCACCAACAATAAACGTGCTTTTTGCTGATGTCAGCAATAAAGCTTTAATATTGGTGTTTTGTTTGATGCTGTCTAGCGCTGCATCAAGGGAGGCTATGGTTTCTCTGTCAAATTTGTTTACCGAACCTTGTGCGTTAAAACACAGTTTGGCAATATTATCTTCAAGTAACTCAACCTGAATGGTAGGGCTTTGGTAAATCATTGCTTGCTTCCTTATTGCTTAAAAGCGACTTCCACATCTTATTTACTGTGCAGTTATCAAGCTTGAATCACAGCAGTTTCGGCCATCTATTGACCAGCTAATTCTCAGTGTGCGACTAAATGAGAAAAATTACAACACCCAATTTAAACGGCCGTTTAATTTTTTATCATCTAGCGAGGAGTTTTTATGTTTGTGATAGACTGATTGAGTTAAAACTTATGAAAAGGGATAGTCAATGGATCAGTTAGCTCATCTATACCATGCACACATCGACGAACTAAATCGTCGTGTCGCTGAAATTTGTCAGCGTGAAAATATCTCGGGTTTAGTCATTCATTCAGGGCAACCGCACCGACAGTTTTTAGATGACTTAAATTATCCCTTTAAAGTTAACCCGCAATTTAAAGCTTGGTTACCTATTTTAGATACCGCTAATTGTTGGGTTATTGCCAATGGCCAAGACAAGCCAACGCTAGTTTTTTATCGTCCGGTCGATTTTTGGCATAAGGTTAACGATGTACCGCAGGCTTTTTGGACTGAACATTTTGATATTCAGCTATTAACTAAGCCAGATCGTATCGCAGACTATCTACCTAAAAACCTCACAACATGGGCTTATATCGGTGAGCATTTAGACGTTGCTGATGTATTAGGTTTTAGTGCGCGTAATCCTGATGCGGTAATGAACTACTTACATTACCACCGTGCTGATAAAACTCAGTATGAACTTGAGTGCACGCGTCGAGCGAACCAAATTGCGGTAAAAGGGCATTTGGCTGCCAAAAATGCTTTTTATAATGGTGCCAGCGAGTTTGAGATCCAGCAATGCTATTTGCTTGAAATTGGCCAGAGTGAAAACGAAGTGCCCTATGGCAACATTGTCGCGTTAAATCAAAATGCGGCTATTTTACATTACACCGCTTTAGAGCATGCTAAGCCGGCTCAGCGGTTATCATTTTTGATTGATGCAGGTGCTAACTTCCATGGTTATGCTGCCGATATCACTCGAACATACGCATTTGAGAAAAATCGTTTTTGTGAATTAATTGCCGCCCTAGATAAAGTGCAATTAGCCATTATTGGGCAAATGAAGCCAGGAGTTAAATACGTCGATCTGCATGTTGCGACACACCATCATATAGGCCAGTTACTGATTGATTTTGGCATAGCTAATGGCACAGCTGAACAGTTAGTCGCCCAAGGTGTTACTAGCGCCTTTTTCCCACATGGGCTAGGGCATATGTTAGGGTTACAAGTTCATGATATGGGCGGATTTGCCCACGATGAACGTGGAACCCATATCGCGGCGCCAGAAGCGCATCCTTTTTTACGTTGCACTCGAGTATTGGCTGCAAATCAAGTGCTCACCATTGAGCCGGGCCTTTACATTATAGATACCTTACTTGAGCAACTATCTACAACAGCCAAGCAAACCATTAATTGGCAAACCGTTGCTGAGCTGCGACCGTTCGGTGGTATCCGCATCGAAGATAACGTGATTGTGCATCATAACCGAGTTGAAAATATGACAAGAGAGTCTGGTTTAGTTGATTGAGTCATACCTAATACCACAAGCTAACCTAGCCATAGAAGAAGAGATAAAGCATAGCCGCTTTATCTCTTTGTTATTTCATTGCCCGCATGCTAATGATATGAAGTTAGTACTTACTGACATAAAGCAGCAATATCCAGGTGCCAACCACTATTGTTATGCATTCGTTGCTGGTAGCCCTGAAAATACCATTGATATGGGGGCTAGCGATGATGGCGAGCCGTCAGGTAGTGCGGGTAAGCCCATGTTAGCGTGTTTACAAGGCGCAAATATTGGTGAGCTTGGTGCTATTGTTGTGCGTTATTTTGGTGGTACTAAGTTAGGCGTTGGTGGTTTAGTACGAGCTTATACTTCGGGTATCAAGCAAGGGTTAACTCAAATACAAACTCAGGTTAAGCATTTGAGGTATCCGGCAAACTTAGTGTGTCATTATGCTCAACTAGCTGATATTGAATATTTAGTTGCTCAACACGACGGCGTAGTAATCGATAAAGTGTTTACTGACCGGGTTGAAATACGCCTTGAGTTGGCTAAATCACATCATCAGGCGTTTAACTTAGCGCTAGCGACTCTGACTCAGGGCCAGCTACAAGTAAAGTTTACAGTTTGAGCTATGACTAACTTATGCCAAAATGTCACTCAATTGTTAAATCCGACGCAGCACAACTAAACAGAATCCTTAATGCAATATAAAACAATTATTAGAATTACCGGTTTGCTGATGGGATTATTTTCA
>NZ_JACJER010000190.1:0-6547 GCF_014164185.1 Shewanella sp. SG44-6
CGATACCACAGTAGTATGGATGTGAGTTATTATAAAATCTCATTGAGCTTTCTCCTGTTGGTTTAGTCACCTTAAGCATACCGCTGATGCGGCTTGCTAGGGAGGAGGCTCAATGAGTATCAAGTTACTCAAACGGACGCTAAACAGTTGGCTAGCTTCGTTCCTCGCAATTTTAGCCAACAATTTCGCGCCGCTTAGTAAGGCGTTGAGGCTGTAGAATTTCTCTTTTTATTGAAAAATAGCCATTTTTTAGGGTTCCAAATGCATTACCTAGTGTCTTAAAAGCGCTTAGGATTGATTTGAGGAGCTCGTTTTTTAATTAAATATAGCTGTTAGAGTTATTCTACAGCCTCGTTATGTGTCTTGGAGATATGGGTATTTTTGAAATCTTTATGTTAGCTTATTTGCCCATTGGCACGCTTGTCTTGAATAAGTGGCGGAAACGAATTTATTTATCAAACGGCAAGCAACGAGGCTTATATCTTTTGGTTTCAATTGCTATGGGCGTATTACCATTTATTTATGTTAGTAGTATTCAAATAGAGCGGTCAGCTTTAGGTGTTGTACTTGTAGGTATTGGTTTTTTCTGGTTTGCAATTGTAGGCTCTCGAAGCACAGCCACATAACAAGAGACTATGGATTTCTTGACAAAAGATTATATAAATATTTAAATGTCATATATCGACTACGAATGTTCACTATCTGAGATGTGATTTTTCGACTAGTTATTGATTATAATGAATTTTAATTTTATTTTGTGTCTGGTTTCTTGGGTTCAAATCCCTATCCCTCCGCCACATTCAAATAAAAAGGCCCGCTATTTATAGCGGGTCTTTTTATTGGGCGAAAGATAGGACTTTGAGCCCAAGAGCTCCACTTTGTTACAAACAAGCCATTACTCAGCAACCTCAAAAAAACAACCTGATTTGCTGATATCCATTAAATAATATGCCTTTAAGCCAACCATCTTCTCTTAAGTACAAAACAAACCTGCACTCTTTAAGGACCTTATTCAATGTGTTCGGCCGAATATAGCACGTCAAATAGTGTTAAATTTAGGCTTATTAACTAAATAATGACAGTGTTATTTTTAACAAAACACTTTTAACAAAACGGCAACCATTGTACAATTTTGTGGCAACAAGTGGGCTCGAATAGTTGCTGAAATAGATAAAATTTCGGCAAGACCTACACAGGAATAATAATTTAAGTCGAAGGAATCGATATGAGAATTGTTTATTTAATGCTTACCCTTTTGTCTTTTCAAGCTATAGCTCTTGAAGACAAAGATTTTGTAAAAACTTATGACCTCAATAAAAACCACTATTACTTAAGCACTGGATTTAAAAACTATGAACATTTTAATCACTTTTCAGTCAAAGCTGGTACTTTTTTTCAAGCTTGTAATGACAATGGACTACAGCCTTGGGTAATAAAGCATGGTGAGGTCGTACCACAATTACTATGGGAGGATGGTTCAAAATACATTAACTGTTCATCAATTCAACAGGTAAATAACAATACATATCAGCTAAGTAAAGATGAAGTTTTATTTAATCCTTTTCCAACGAATAATATATTTGTTACGGATGGAACAATCCAAGGAACTCGAATATTCAACGAGTTTGAATTAATAAAAGAAAGCATTGGGACGTTTAAAGATCCTGTTGAAATCCCTCAAAACATATTGAAAATTGGGAATGACAACTACCTTTACTCACTGCCTGATGGTAACTATTTATTCAATATAACAACGAAAAAAAGCCATAAATTTCATAATTTAGAGCGTTTTTACAATCAAAGAGAGTGCTCACTTTGGGGATCTTCGGTAGTTTGCATATTGGAAGGTAAACTTTACATTTCAGATGGAACAGTAAACGGAACAAGGTTAATTTATGAATCTGATGACGAAGACCGATATAACTTTTCTGACACCAACAAACAAGATGAATTTGTTACTCTTACTTTATTAGGGGAACAATCTAAACTCATTAAAATAAATATTGAAACAGGTGAGAAGCATACTTTATACGAGGCGAGTGAGAAATGGTTTTTATCCAAGAAAATCATACATACCAATGACGCTTCATTTTTTGTAGCATTAGCCATAAGCTCACTAAATGAATCAGAACTCACATATAATTTATTCAAATATAATAATCAAACTAAAAAATCAGATTTTATCTATAGAGATAAAGTGGAAAATTATTGGGGCGACTTATCAATATACTATATAAAAGATCAACTATTAATAAAAGGTAATAGCAATCCTCACTCTAACAATCCAGACGATTTCTTTTCATTAAGCAGTGATAATACGTTATCAGAAATAAAATTACCAGCTAATGAAAATCAAGTAGGATACATAAATCAAACAGATAATGAGATTTACTTTTACTGCGCTAATAATGGTGAACATATAAAGGCTTACTCGCCAGAAACAATGACATTTTCGGATACATTTTTTAGTCAAATAAATTATATCTCTCAATCATTTGTCCATGACAACAAATTATTTGTTGATAAAATCTTAAAAGAAGCTAGTTATGGAAATGGATTACATATATTCAACAATATCACTAAAACATTTGACTATGTTTCAAGCGTAGAGAAAGGTACGCGTACAGTTTCAAGTGACATTCGTTTTTCTAGTATGAATAATTCAGATATTTTTGCTTATGGTTGGTTAGATGAAGAAATAAAACCTTTAGAAAAATTAGGTTTTAATGAAAGAAATGGAAACCATGTATTTTTTAAAATGTCGGTTGAAAATGGGGTGGAAGTAATTAACCAAACCTTACCTACCGATTATCCGAAATACGGAAATAACGCTATAACAAATATAGAAAATGATGTCTTTTATTTGTTAAATGGAAAAGTAAACAAGTATGATAACTCAGCTCAATCTTCGAGTGAAGTATTTAATTATGACAGAGATATTACTGGTGGCTGGATAAATAAGTTATTATTCACAGATGAAAATAGATTGTTTGTAGAAGCTAGCGCTAACGAATTAAGAGTTATTGATACACAATCAAGTAAATCTTTCTCAACTAGTGATTTGGGTTTAGAAGCTGATTCGGTGTACCAGTGCGGGCAACTTGTATCCCAGAAGTTTTCATATGATACTGAAACGAAAATGAACTTTCACAAATGGAATGGCAGTCAATATACTCTTAAACAATCAATAGGCCTCCTATCCAGCAGTTATGATGTATATCACTTAGATAATAAAAATGCTAAATTTTATTACCTTAAAGCAATATATAATCAAGATTATGTTCCTAAGCAAACACTTTCAATTTATTCTTTCGATTGCCAAACTGAAAAATCTGAAAAGCTATATTCGCTTGAAGAAGATGAAAATACTCAAGATATACAGTATCTTGATAATAAAATAATATTCTCAAGCTATTTATATGGAGCTAATGGTTACACTTCGAAGTTGCAATCTTTAGATCTTAACACAAAAAACTTGACGATTTTACATGATGACTATTCTCAGTTTAATTCTGCCTCTATGTTTTATACGAATAAGGGCGCGTATCATTTCAAATTAGAGGATGGAAAATTTAGATTTTCTTTGATCTCAAATAATACCAGTACTGAACTGAGTAGTTTGAATATCTCCAATATGTTTATGTCTATTTCACCATTCACGCTTGATAATGACCCAAAGAGCTGGATATTTCTACCCGTTACACTTTTAGATGGACTGCTTCAATTAGCAGTATATATGCCTGAGTATGACCGTTGGCACACAATAAAAATTCCAAACGTTTATAATGAAACAACTTTTATTTCGCAAAGTTTTTATTTGGACGGACATTATTATTTCCCATATGAATCTTACCCATATGGCTACGAAATGTTTACTGTAAATCAAAACTGCTTAGTATCTCAAGTTGTTCACGATGAACAATGTAAAACACCGTACGAAAATAGGCCTCCCATCATGCTAAATATTGATAGCCCAACGTTGGAAGCTAATCAGTATCTTTATATTCCAACCAGAGCATGGGATGAAGACATGGATAAGTTAACATACTCTATTAGCCAAACACCTAGCTGGGTGAAGTTTAACTCTGAAAATGGAGAAATTTATGGTCAAATTCCAGCAGATTTCAATACAAATATAGACAATATCATTGTCACTGTTTCAGATGGCACACAAATAACATCCAGTTTGCCATTTTCTATTAATATCAAAACCGATGATGGGGGAGATGGTAATACTGACACTAACGAAAACGATGGAAGTAATGAGACAGACCTACCAACACCTGATAACTCTGACAAAAGCGGTTCATCTGGCGGTACAATGTTCGTTGAAATGTTATTAATCATTCTTGTACTGCTATCGAGACAAAAAATGTTGGTAAACTATATCAATTATAAAATACGAAGAAATAGGACCAAGCTTAATAGCTTTCGATGAAACAGACCTTTTGAAAGAGCAAGTTAAGAACTGCGCGAAACGGTTAGTCTAGCGATATGGTTATAAACGGGAGAATCTCTCATTGAGATCTCTCCCAATGTTTAAATAACAATAAACAGGGCTGTAAAAATTAATGTTCGCTGCTGAATAGACTACTAATTTAACAAGAATTATTTAACTATTTTGATTGAAATTGATGAACTGAGTACATTGAGCATAACTATCACCAAAACAATGAAAACGAATTATGTTAATTGCCAATATATGGCTTGGTTTTATTGGTTGGGAAACTTTAAAATGATATCAATCAAGTATTTTATTATTATTCTGGCCGTAATTAGCTTCTGCGTTTGGCCGAGTAATTATAAGTCTACTTATATAACAAGAGTAAATGCAACAAGCTACGATGTAGAAATACAAGTTAAAGCAAGTGAAATATACGGTATGTACAAAATTGATGTAAAGATAGGAAGTATTCCAAAAAAATTTCATTGTTTAAAATTACATAAAGTAGATCTTGGTATTTATGGTGATAAAGGACCAATTGCTATTACCCCTTTAAATTTGAATTCTGACGGTGATTTATATTATTCTTTTTATTTGAAAAAGGATATTTTGGTAAGAACAAGTATTGGGATAAACTATTCCAATACCTTGAGTGAAAGCCAATGTGAGCAATTGTCTTTGAATGCGTTTATCGTTGAGTTGTCAGCTTGGAAAACAAGCAATTCGGATGTTTTACAATTAGATGAGGAATAACCCATAAAGTATTCAGCTGAAAAGTATATAAAACAATTTTTAAAGGCTCATAATTATTGACTTTTTCACCTTCAGGAATAAAGTCAATCTTAGTTAGCAATTGCAGACTTTGAAGGTATTAATCCGTGCAAATAAATGAATTTAAACGACTATTTTAACTACTCAATTTGAGAGCCTGGGTTCAAATCCCTCCGCCACATTCAGCGGGGAAGCCTCATCAGCAATGATGGGGCCTTTTTTGTGATAGAATCAGCTTTTTTGATTACTGCGTAATTACACGAGAATTTTAATGTTTTCAGTTTGTGTTAATTCATTCTATACATAGTTTATGTATTCATTTAACGCTATATGCCGCATTACTAAATGTAATTCTGTGTAATCGTTGAGGCATACATGCTGACTTTATTTATTGAGAAATAGTTACTCGAAGTATTGAGGTACTTTCCTATATAAGCCATTATTTACTGGCTAGATTGCGCTTAACCGAATGAACTGATTTATATACAGGTATAAATAGATTTAGCTTAATTACAATGAAACTACTCATTAGGTAAGCCTAAAGTCGTAATGTAGATTTATTTCGGAAAGTATAATTGATTGATAATATTGCAAATAAATATTATCGCTTGTTTTTCAAACGACATTAACGCACAACCTCGGTTGATTTGGGAATATTGAGAGTATTTTATCACTTTACATCAAAGACATAGAAAATGTAGGATGATATAAATCAATAACTTGAATAGCGGACTTTATCGGGCGAGCCGTTCAATAATCTGTTATGCAAAGTGGGTAAATGACCAAATTTTGGATTAATCATAAAATCGATATTGTCATTTTAGCTGTAATACTTTTAAGTATATCGGTTTGGTTTTTTCATGTCTGGTCAGATGAAAATATCGCAGAAATAGATTTAAGTAATAGCGCTATCTCATGTGAACTAAATGGAAAGTTTAGTACCTATTCAGTTCGATTTTCAAAAAATGGCACAGACTATTTCATGACTAAAAAATACAATTTTTGCGAATTGTACAGAGATGAAATACGTGGTAAATCAATAAAGGGGGAGTACCTTAAAGGTAATAACCTGTTGAAAAAGATTGAGGTCGATGGTGCTAGCTATCATGAGCAGTTAGCACTTAGTGCTTACTTTTCTGGCCTACTATTAGCATCGCTCTGCTGGGTATTTATTCGAACCCCCATAAAGTGGGTTGCACTTAAAATGCATAATCGGGTAGCCAGAGGTATCTAGCCTCCAGCCCCCACACCACCCTGCATGCGGCTCCGCACAGGGCGGTTCATTTAGAACACCTAACTAGCTTTCTGGTTAGGATATTGAACTGCGATCCA
>NZ_JACJER010000191.1:0-6178 GCF_014164185.1 Shewanella sp. SG44-6
CTTTAAAGCTGTAGCAATTTATTGCTGCAGCTTTAAAGTCCTAACATTTAGCTCGAGCTAAATATTAAACTACTGAAACGTTCTCAGCTTGAGGACCTTTCTGACCTTGAGTCACAGTGAAAGAAACTTTCTGACCTTCGTCAAGAGTTTTGAAACCGTCTGAATTGATAGCACGGAAGTGAACGAATACGTCTGGACCAGACTCTTGCTCAATAAATCCGAAACCTTTATCAGAGTTAAACCACTTAACAACACCAGTAACTTGAGACATAATATAAATCCTGTAAAAAAATAGTTAAAGCCTTAACGGCGGTAAAGCTGGAAAATGCCGGTATTACTTATGTTTACAGGACGAAACTGTTCGTATTGATAAATATAAGCCCAACCTTCAAGCTGAGTAAACTATAAACCATTTTAGAAATAAGTCAACAAACATCGGCAAAACAACCCTATTTATTTAATGCCATCACAAAACGGTTTATCTTTGAGCATCAAATAGTTATTTATATCAATTATCTGATTGTTTATTGTTCGCGTTGATGAATTTCGATTTTAAAGTCTATCTCACATTCGAGCCCTTGCTCTATTATTTGAGACTTTTGTGAGTCACTCAGCTTCCAGGCGTAAGGCGTCATATTAAGAAAATGATCAATATCTTCTGTACGCGTCAGTGACAACGAATAACCAAGCTCTTCATGTGCTAAATAAGTAAATCCTGCTAATACTATCGACTCTTCAGAGTGTAGTTTGGGTTCACTGTAGATCTTCTTCTTTAACGCATAGTGATGCATAGGACCTGGTGACACAGTAATGAGTATTCCTCCTGGTTTTATCACCCTTTGTAACTCTTCAATTTTAGAGGGCGCATAAATACGGATGGCTAAATCAAAACTGTCGTCTGCAAAAGGCATTTCAAATGCACTCGCAACGCAAAAATTCATTGTTGAATAGCGTTTTGCGGCATAACGAATGGCAAACTTAGAAATATCCAGCCCGAAAAGTTCAATATCGGATTGCGTGGCAGATTGTAGTGTTTCAAACAACCTATGACTGTAATATCCCTCACCACAGCCTATATCAAGGATCTTGTTTACATCAGTGGTATATTCAAGCGCTAACTGATTTACCTTGTCACTTAGCGGTTGATAAAAACCTTGATTAAGAAACTCCCGCCTAGCAAACATCATTTCTTTGTTATCACCAGGATCTTTGGTTTTCTTCTTCTGTACTGGTAATAAATTAACGTAACCTTCTTTTGCAAAATCAAATTGATGGCGTTGTTCACATTGCAATGATTTTTGTTTTTGTACTAAGGGGGCATTACAAATAGGGCAAATATAAGACATGTTGGACTCTAGAGTTACTGAAAAATTAAAGATCGTCTTCACACAGCTTATTGACCATTTCCGACACGTCTTTAGGGGCTAATAGTTCAAAACAATCTAATTTACGTTGTAGTTGTTCATTACTAACAATCTGTTCATTTGATGAATATCCTAAGTTGGTACGCTCTAATGACTGATGATAGGTGCGTAACAACCATTGGTGCTTATTTTGCAATAAATGATCAAGTTTTAATAGCTCGGTTGATACACCAGGGTGGATTTTCCCCGACTCACCCCGCAAATAATCACGTAACTCTCGTCGTACTTGCTCTAATTCACTAATATGAACAGCAAGCATGTTAGAGGGCTCATCATGATCAAACTTACGGCCTAATATCGCTTTAGCCATAACGAGAACTTGAGGTTCGCTCAAAATCCGTAAATCATTCTCTAAGGTTACTAATTCAAAACGAGTTTCGGTAGATAAACTAAAATAAACACCCGCATCGATGTTAATGCTAACCGTTACGCCACGTCTTAGCTGTTCAATACACACCCGAGGCGCCACGCCTGTTAAAGGATATAACTTTATCCCCTGCCCCACACTACGTCTTTGCTGTGGAGTATTGATTGTCAGCGGCATCGTTTCAAAAGCAAAACTCAAGAACGGCTGAATTCGGGTGATGAGAGTCGCTTGAGTGTGACTAACTTGGCTAACCACAAACTCAACCAAAGGACTACTCATCGCTGATAACACTAATAAGTCACTCACACTATCAGGTAAGTGAAGCGTCAACGCAGTAGGTTGAACTATTTCACTCACACAGGGTTGAGTAAATACATGATGCATAGAATATCCCTTTATTACGTTATTGAATTTTAATCAGCAAATCCTCATTAGTCACGAGTAAACGAGTCAATATTAGAATTAATTTAATTGTAGATTAACTCATTATCATTTTTTTATGCTGATAAATATTAACATGATTTTACTCGGGAAAAGGATCTTATATTTACTATGGCTAACGCAATTCAACCGTCCCTATTTTGAGGTGTACACGCCCGTTTTGTCGCATATCCATAAAGCGCTTGGGTGCTCTTCCATGTGGTGCAGTTGATTGTTTTCAATGCAGCAAACGCAGTGTTCGCAAACGTAATAGGCTGCTAATGTGTTCACCCTCGCTTAATGGCGGGGTGAGTGTAAGCAATTCACGCTCAAAGGTGTTAAGGCTGATTGCCAGCATGTCTAAGCACTGCTGGTTAGTGAACACCATGCCAAGTTTAATGTTGTGACCAGTTTGGCCAAAGCAGGCCGTTTCAATACCGGCAGGGTCAACATAGGTGCGTAATACTTCATTCTTACTGGTGGCAACCAATACACCACCAGTAAGAATGGCACCAGTAAAACCGAGTGCCAAAAGCCTTGTTTTAATATTCATACCGCACCTTCTAAACCGATTAATGCAATGTCTAATGCAATGTCATGGTCACCAGACATAGGCCCAGCGATATACAACTTTTTACAGGTCATGTGTTCACCAAATAACGAGCAAAAAATGGGCTCCAATACAGGAGCCCAACGGCATTGATATTATGAGAGGTAACGAGAGAGGAAGCAAAGCCAGTTACGCAGTGGTATCAAGCTTATATAAACTGTACCTGTTTTTAGGGGTAAAAATACGCCATATATGGCGTGTTTTACGCCACATATGGCGTTGGTCGAATTGGCTTTGTGTGATATGTAAAACCGATAATTTCTAGGTTTGATTTAAAAGTTATCGGTTTAGTGAGTTGCTGCAAATCAAAATGGTGCACAAGCTATCGGCAAACTTACTTATGGACAAAAAAGTTAAACCTCAGCACTCAGAAATCACATTATGTTAGCCAAACGTAATATGATTCTTAGTCAACTCTTTATAACGTTTATCATTATGTATCTTATTAAGAATGGTTCCATTTTGCATGAGAAAATCCAAAATCTCTTGAATTCGTTCACTACGAGCATTTGCTTTCAAGTTTGTTAACACTGTAATCATATGCTTTTGGCAATGAGTATTATCTAATGTTACTCGAACTTCATTGGTATGCATTGCAATGATGGTGTTAATTATATTTTGGTCACCAAGCATGCCAAAAAATTGATCATATAACGGACGGCCAGCAGGTGAAACACCTGTATTGTATGGGATGCCTTTACCAACACGACAAATCAGAACAGCTTTAATGATTTTATTAACTCTTTCAACAGGAATGTCGGCCTCTGTTTTTAAATAAGAAAGAATTTTACGCATATGAGGGGGCTCATTGTAAAAATTATCCCAAGAGTATCTAGCTTGTAAAAGGTCATCGGCATGGCTATCCAATGAAATGATTTTTGAATCTAGGGACTGATAACGATTTCCATCACAGAAATTGAAAAATTCAACACCTAACGCATGTTTGTCGTTATGAAGATTATTTTTATAGCCATCTATTGTTACCCCAAGTTTGTATTTAACATTGTCACTACTTTTACCCCAAATATGAGGAGCAAATAATGCTATGTTTTTCCTAACAATGTTACCTGTACTTAAAGTGCTGTATATTCCAAAAATACTATTTAATAAGTTGTCCGTATTTTGAAGGGAAAGATCACCTAAGGGTTTTTCCATACTAGAAATTGTTGCGGTGTCTAAAACATCTGGTGATCTTTTTAAATTTTCTATAAATGATTTTATTTGTATTGCCGAAGCGGAAGGTTTGTCATTTAAAATATCTTGGACGCAAGTTTGTAACCAGCCTAATAATTCATAAGCATTTATTGAATAAGAATTGGGGTGCGACGCACCTATGTCATTTCTCATTGTTAAAATATGGTTTAGCTTTGTATAAACAATGTCGGAGATTAATTCGAGTTTCCGGCATGTGTTTACGAGGTTATTATCTTTAAGACCTGATAGGTCTTCTTCGGTAGCGTAAAACTCTCTTCTGCTTCCCCCAACAGCTGCATCAAAGAACATATCAAGTCCATAAACAATAACTTTTTCTCGTAAATTTATAACTACTTCATTCCAAACATAGTTCAGTGACGCATCGAACAAACCAATAGCAGCTCCAGCAACAAACTTAGATAAATAGCGTGCGTCTCTTTTTACTTCTGCTGGTAATGACTCAATAAATGCAGGTAGATTAGCTTCAATAATTTTTCGTTCAGGGAGCGAAGCAATAATATTTTCTGTAGGCAATCCTAAGTGAGCTAGATACCCTTCGAATTTAGTTGTATCTGTAGAAAGCATACCTGCTTGTGGTTTTGATAATAATTCAGTACTCATTTATTCTCTCCATGCTATGAGCGGGAAGTTTGGCTAAAGAAGCTGTAGAATAACTCTAACAGCCAAATTCAATAAAAACGAGCTCCTGAAATCAACCCTAAGCGCTTTTAAAACACTAGGTTATACATTTGGACCCCATAAAATATGGCTGTTTTTCTTAAAAAAAGTAATTCTACAGCCTCAACGCCTTGCTAAGCGTAAATAACGGTTGGCTAAAATCGCGAAGCGATAGCCGACCATTATTCTTCCGTTTAAGCAACTTATATGGCCGTAGTTTCGGCAACTAAATAATATTTTTTTGGTACAAAGCCGTCTGACACTAAATAATCCGTAACAATTTCTCGATCAGCGATTGCATTGAACCATTTTATAGCTCTTAAACTACCACAGGTAATCGATAATTCACAAAACACACTTCTAGCAATGTCGTCGTTTGAAGCAATAATACAATCAACCTCCAAAGCGCCATCAATTAAGTGTGCATCTTTGAGAGCTATGGCAATTTTTTTATCTTTTAAATTATCAACTATGAGAGTTTTGGTGGTAGCTTGTGGATTAATGCGGTTAATCCTTTTCTTTGCAATCATTGAAGCAAGCCATTTAGTTGCAAATATAGAACGATGCTTCTTCCATTCAGCACCAAGAGTTGGACACATAGCTATCATATGACCATTTTGAGATACTGCATTCAATAAAGCTCTTGAGCCACTCGACCTAGGGTGTTCTGTCATTCCCGATGATCTTGCAATATCGGCATCTATAATCACTGAATAATTATTGGCCATAAGCGACCTCTTCAACGGCATCAAGATATAACTGCTCAACATTCAAACTTGTATCATCGAAGTCTTCAGGCCATTCACCAAAAGCTCCGAATTCATCTAATATAGCTTTAGAAACTTCAGTTTCACCAGTTTCTATATTTTGAGTAAACCAGTTAAGGGCAACTTTGCTTTTATCTAATTCTTTTTTTACCACCGCGATTTGAATACCCCGAATTAAAATGGAGCTGTGTGTTTCAATAATAACTTGAACTCCCCGATTGATAGCTTTAGTTATTATTGCAGCTAATTTAAACTGCGCTTTTGGATGTAGGTGTAGCTCAGGTTGCTCAATATAGACATATTGCCCTTTTTTGGCTGCAATGAGCGCAACTAATACAGGTAGAGTTTGTGACACACCAAAACCAACATCTGCAATGTTTACACAATCTTGCTCATCAGCACTGTTTGAACGTGAAATTTGAATTTCAACACTCGTGTCATCAATTTTGACTGTTTTAATATTACTTGCTAATCCCAGCTCGAGTAATTGTTCTTTCAGTTGAGCATGCTTTGCTTCAAGCCTTTTAAGTTTCCCCCAATTACTGATAATACTTGCTACATACTTTTCAAAAGAACCAGGATAAACATCTTCCGATGAAGCTATTTTGTAGGTCCTTTCAGGATTTCCACGTAATCCAGGTACGTGAATTAAACGAGTAACAAAATTTTGTAACTTCATTGTTGGCTCTATTCCCGCTTTTAAACGAGAGAACTTGTC
>NZ_JACJER010000192.1:0-6060 GCF_014164185.1 Shewanella sp. SG44-6
CGAAAAATCTAATGTTTATCACATTTTTGACTAAAAAATATGATCTCCTAGGTATTTATACCGTAAGATACAAGGCGTTTAAGATTGCACTTGAAAACACAGGCAAACAGATTAATTTATCATTTTTACTCATTGGTGAGTTATCCACTGCTTCAATATGACCGTTTTCAGGTATAACATCATCATTATAGTAACCCCGTGTTACTGTGTAGTATTTGGTTGTACTGAAGTAAGGAGCCGCCAATGATTATCGAAGAGGTCGTTGAGCTATCGCGTTTTCAATTTGCGTTGACAGCCATGTATCATTTTCTATTTGTTCCACTCACCCTAGGTTTAGCTTTCATCCTTGCGATTATGGAATCACTGTATGTGATGACGAATAAGCAAATCTATAAAGACATGACAAAATTTTGGGGTAAGTTGTTTGGGATTAACTTTGCTCTAGGTGTTTCTACGGGTTTAGCAATGGAATTCCAGTTTGGTACTAACTGGTCCTACTATTCTCACTATGTAGGTGACATTTTTGGTGCGCCTCTGGCCATTGAAGGCTTAATGGCTTTCTTCCTCGAGTCAACGTTAGTCGGGATGTTCTTTTTCGGTTGGGATCGTTTTAGTAAACGTCAGCATTTAGTGGTCACATGGCTTGTTGCCATCGGCTCTAATATGTCAGCCTTATGGATTTTGATTGCCAATGGTTGGATGCAAAATCCAGTAGGTTCAGTATTTAACTATGAAACCATGCGCATGGAGATGGTTGATTTTGGCGCCGTAGTGTTTAACCCTGTCGCGCAAGTTAAGTTTGTTCATACTGTAGCCTCTGGTTATGTTGCTGGTTCGATGTTTGTGTTAGCTATTAGCTCATACTACATATTAAAAGGGCGTGACTTACCGTTTGCTCGGCGCTCATTTGCTGTTGCAGCAAGCTTTGGTATGGCAGCGATTTTATCGGTTATCGTATTAGGCGATGAGTCGGGTTATAAAGTCGGCGAAGTTCAACGTGTTAAGTTAGCAGCTATTGAAGCTGAGTGGCACACTGAGCCTGCTCCAGCAGCCTTTACTGTCGTTGGTTTTCCTAATCAAGAAACCATGGAAACCGACTATGCGATTAAAATCCCTTATGCCATGGGTATTATTGCAACGCGAACATTAGACGAAGAAGTGACGGGTATTAAGGATCTTATTAAAGATCACGAAGTACGAATTCGTAACGGTATGGTTGCCTACGGATTGCTTGAAAAACTACGTGCTGGTGATAAATCAGCAGAGGTTAGAGAGCAATTTGAAGCGACTAAAATCGATTTAGGTTATGGTTTCTTGCTTAAGCGTTATACCGACAAAGTGGTTGATGCTACCGAAGAGCAGATTAAAGCGGCCTCTTATGATTCTATTCCAACTGTCGCACCTATGTTCTGGAGTTTCCGGATTATGGTGGCAGCAGGGGTGATTATGTTGTTCGTGTTTGCAGCCGCTTTCTGGCAAAGCACTCGTCATCAAATCGCTGAGAAGAAATGGGTACTGCGTGCAGCACTTTATAGCTTGCCACTTCCTTGGATTGCCATTGAAGCCGGTTGGTTTGTGTCAGAGTTTGGTCGCCAACCTTGGACTATTTCTGAAGTGCTTCCGACCTTTATGTCGGCGTCTAGTTTAACCACGGCGGATCTTTGGTTTAGTATTATTTCGATTACGGTGTTCTATACCATTTTACTGGTGATAGAGGCTTTCTTAATGTTCAAGTTTGCTCGTCTTGGCCCTAGTAGCTTAAAGACTGGCCGTTACCATTTCGAAACCCAAGATGCTTAATCTGAGGACCTGATTATGTTTGATTACGAAGTATTAAGATTTATTTGGTGGGCGTTAATCGGTGTATTATTGATTGGTTTCACCGTGACAGATGGCTTTGATCTGGGCGTGGGGATATTGTTACCTATTATAGGTAAAGACGATACCGATCGCCGTATCATGATCAACACAATTGCTCCGCACTGGGATGGTAACCAAGTTTGGTTAATCACTGCTGGTGGTGCATTATTTGCAGCTTGGCCTATGGTTTACGCAGTGGCGTTTTCTGGTTTTTATGTGGCAATGATGCTGGTGTTGTTCGCACTCTTTTTGCGTCCTGTTGGCTTTGATTACCGCTCTAAAATTGAAGATCCAAAATGGCGCAAAACATGGGACAAGGCATTATTTGTCGGCTGTTTCGTACCACCATTAATCATTGGTGTTGCATTTGGTAACTTACTCCAAGGTGTACCGTTTAACTTTGATGAATATTTACGTGCTACCTACCATGGCGGTCTATTCGGTTTATTAAATCCGTTTGGGTTATTAGCCGGTCTTGTGAGTGTCACTATGGTGATAATGCAAGGGTCTACATGGTTACAAATGAAGACGGACGGCGAGCTTCGTGTGCGCAGTGCTAAGACATCACAAATTTGTGGCAGTCTATTAGTGGTTCTGTTTGGTGCAGCAGGCTTTTGGTTGGTCAATGGTATTGATGGTTATGTGATCACTTCAGCTCTTGACGTCGCTGGAGTATCAAATCCAACCACTAAAACGGTAGCGGTTGAAGCCGGTGGTTGGTTGATAAACTACGATAAATATCCTTTGACTATGCTATTTCCTGTATTAGGTTTGTTAATGCCAGTACTAGTGGTATTAGCCAGTCGTTTGAATCGTAGTGGTTTTGCATTCTTTTTCAGCTCGCTTGCTGTTGCGGGGGTGATTTTAACGTGTGGTGCTGCTATGTTCCCATTTGTTATGCCTTCATCATTAGAGCCTAATGTGAGCTTAACTATGTGGGATGCTACTGCTAGCCAAATGTCACTTAAAGTAATGACCGTTGCCGCTATCATCTTCGTACCGACTGTCCTAAGTTATACCATTTGGACTTATTACAAGATGTTTGGCCGCTTAAATCGTGAGTTTATTGAAAACAATAAAAACTCACTTTATTAAATTAAGGAGCAACATTTATGTGGTATTTTGCTTGGATTCTTGGTGTATTGTTAGCGTGTTCATTCGGTATTATCAACGCGTTATGGCTTGAGAATACTGAAAATATGGATCGTAACAGCGACAACTAATCGCGACATCTGTAATTGAAAAACCGTCTTGGTAACAAGGCGGTTTTTTATTGGCTTTTGTTTGGTAGGTAATAAAGCACACTTCTAAACAGGCTTGATAGTAGTCGAATAATCAAGCCAGTTACCAACTTATCTTGGTTATTCATTCAGCCTATAGCTAACCTGATCGAGCAAGTATAAAGTTACTTTACGTTATGTTGATGTCTATAAAGATAGAGCCCAATCGATGTAGGACAAGATGTCTTAGAGGGAGGAGATCGATGTAGGACGCCGATGTAGGGGATTGATGCAGAAGGCTGAGAAAGATAACTGAAAACGATAACTGAAAACAATCATAACAGTGGGATGGCACCACAATAATAATGCAATCAATATAGTGATAATTGAGTCTTGTAGAAGAGATAAATCGTGCTGTGCTGTACTTGAATATTAGTGATATTTGAGTCGCGTGGTAATCGGGTATCATGGGCCTGAAGAGCATTTTATTGGATCAGAACCCAATCGCTGAGCTCTGATCCCTGTTATCAATTTCAGTCAACTACACGACTTTAAATACTCCAATTTGTTGTTTGATGCTGACCGCAAGTGCGGTTAATTGTTCTGCATCACTGACCGCTTTTGTTGCCCGTTCATCACTATTTTGTGCCAACGTCGCTATAGTATGCAAGCTATGAGACACCTCATCTGCCACTGTGCTTTGTTGATTAGTTGCACTGGCTATACTGGATGAGAATATTGCCATTTCACCGATACTCTGATTAATCTGACTGAGTTGGAGATTGACGATATTAGCTTGTTCAGCTGAAGATGCTCCTAACTGCTGGCACTCGACCATTTGTGTCGCGGTAAATTTTACTTGATGCTGTAATTTAGCTATCGTCGAGCTAATCTCACTAATTGAACGCTGCGTTCTTTGCGCAAGAGAGCGCACCTCATCAGCCACAACGGCAAAACCACGACCTTGTTCTCCTGCTCTAGCAGCTTCAATAGCAGCGTTTAATGCTAGCAAGTTAGTTTGTTCTGCAATGCCATTAATCACTTCAGTTACTTTACTAATAGCTTGGCTCTCACTGCTGACACTTTCAATATTTTTTTGACTTTGGATGAGTTGCTCACTTAAAGATTGCAGCGCGGTGACCTCTTGGCTTAACTGAGCATGCCCTTGAGCTGATGCACTATCAATTTCCTGCGCTTGCTGTGCTCCTTGACTAGCATTTTGGGCGACGTCTTTAATCGAAGAAGACATCTCTTCGATAGCCGTCGCAATTTGCTCTGTTTGGTTTAACAGTGCTTTTGCTTCATGACCATTTAACTTTGATGTTTGTTGGCTTTGATTGGCTTGGTTTTCTAAGCTAATAACCGACTGTTTTAATGATTCAATTAAACTCGCCAAACTCGCAGCCATTTGGGTCACACTGATAGTGATGTGATCAACTTCATTACCACTGCTTTCAGAGCACTGCATGAATGTTTGTGAAAGATCGCCTTGACCTAATTTAGCGATTTGTTGCTGTAGATTTTTTAATGGCTTCATCGCACGATTGATCACCATAAACAGTAAAACAGCAATCAGAACTATGCCTATCAATGCTAAAATCACGTTAATTTTTAGCATAGCTAAACTTTCATTATTTAATTCTTTGGTTGGCACATAGCCAACCATGGTCCAATTCCAACCGGCAATCTTTATTGAATAAGCATACATCTCTTCATCCGATAATGAAGTGTAAACCCAGCTGCCTTTATCTGTGAGTGCCTGTTCAAGCGATAAACCATTAAACAATGATTCAGTAAAAGGCGCTTCAGTGTTCAAATCGCGATGAGAAATAACTTGTTTATCAGAATTACGGATAATGGCATAAGATCCTGACTCTTCGAGTGTGAGTGTTTTAAGTGCATTCTGGATTTGCAGAATTGATTGGCTAATGTCATAACCGATAAAAAGGATAGCATTAACTTTGCCGCTGCTGTCTTTTACTGGGCTATAAATCGTCATGTAATCTTTGCCAAAAAGCTTGGCATAGCCTTCGTATTTTTGACCACTAATTAATTGCTTATAGCCTGGGTGATTAACCCCCAGATAAGTCCCTAGCGCACGGTTACCATCCGTTTTTTTCAGTGATGTTGACACTCGAACAAAATCATCATTATCACGAGCAAATATAGTCGCTACGCCGCCAGTTAGTTGCGAAAAGCGGTCTACATTATTATTTTCATTATTAACTTGTTCATTATCATGTAAAAGAACCGGAGTCTTAACGCCTAACACGTCAACGGATTTATTTTCTATCGAGAATTGTCCTGGATATAAAGTACGAAGAATATCAGAGCTGCGTTTCGCCGAAGACAACATACTGTCGTATTCCAGTTCAAGTAAATGAGTATTACTGTCCATTTGTGATTGTATAGCTTTGATCGCTTTATCGTGTAATACAGTGGAAGCGGTTAGATATGAAAAACAAGACATAGCGGTGAAAATAATAACGGATGACAACACGACAAGAGAGCCTATTTGTTTTGAAATAGGCCAGTTTTTATAGTTCATATGCTCTTTCTCATAATTATTGTGATGATTAATCTAAATAGATATGGTTCGCTCAATTTAATATACCGCGTAAATGTAAAGATTGTCTGGTATGAAGCCAAAAGTGTGAAACAAATGAAGATTCATGTTCTATGGGTACATTTATCGCATAATACGACTAGGAATTTTAAATTTAGACTGTTTTTTTAGGTTAATCAATAACGCTTATGTTAACAATGTCTAAATTAGCATCTGCCTTTTTGCTCAGGCCACTACCAGCAAGTATTTAGAGGGTAGAGCTAACCATAATATATTAAGTTGACTTGAATTATTATCTTGTTTATTTGACCAAATTGTCGATTTATACCTAATTGCACGGTGCAGGTTAGGGAAGTCATGTGGCTTATAAGGCTGGACGAGAAAGTATGTTCGGCCGGTGAAATGCTCGACAAG
>NZ_JACJER010000193.1:0-6018 GCF_014164185.1 Shewanella sp. SG44-6
TTTACGTTTCGCTATCCGTGAAGGTGGCCGTACAGTTGGTGCAGGTGTTGTAGCTAAAATCATCGCGTAATAGCGACTTTAGTGAACACTAAAAAAGGAAGCTTAGGCTTCCTTTTTTATTTTTAAAATTTAATAATCAATGCTGGCATTCGTTCATAGAATGTGTAAAATGCGCCGCAGTTGATTGTAAAAAGACTTTTGAAGACTATTTACACAATGGGCTTGATCTTAGAAAGAAGATCTGTATAATTGCCCACTCGCTGACAAGTGTAGCGTAAATTATAATGTTTAACCAAATAGGTTACTCATTTTCACAGCGACTCCGATTGGGAGTCGAACGGTTAAATCATCTCGCTCTGCTTTTCCATTAGGAAGAAGCTAGAGGGTGATTTTTTATATGTCCATTTTAGGAGCTCTGGTCAATGCAGAACCAAAGAATCCGTATCCGCTTGAAAGGCTTTGATCATCGTTTAATTGATCAGTCTACAGCGGAAATCGTTGAAACTGCTAAGCGTACAGGCGCGCAGGTTCGTGGTCCAATTCCACTACCTACTCGCAAAGAGCGTTATACCGTTTTGATCTCTCCGCACGTTAATAAAGATGCTCGTGATCAGTACGAAATTCGTACCCACAAGCGTTTAGTTGACATCGTAGAGCCAACAGAAAAGACTGTAGACGCGTTAATGCGTTTAGATCTTGCGGCTGGTGTCGACGTTCAGATTAGCTTAGGTTAATTGAGATCCTTAGAAGAGGTTTGAGAGATGGCTATCGGTCTTATTGGTCGTAAAGTGGGTATGACTCGCATCTTCACTGAAGATGGTACGTCAATCCCTGTAACAGTAATCGAGATTGCAGGCAACCGTGTTACTCAAGTGAAAACTTTAGAAACTGACGGTTACCGTGCACTTCAAGTGACTACTGGTACCAAAAAAGCCAATCGCATCACTAAAGCAGAAGCAGGTCACTTTGCCAAGGGCGGCGTAGAAGCCGGTCGTGGTTTGTGGGAAATGCGTTTAGCAGATGGTGAAGGCGAAGGCATTGAAGTTGGTGCTGAAATTAATGTTGATATTTTCGCTGAGACAGTGAAAGTAGACGTTACTGGTCAATCTAAAGGTAAAGGCTTCCAAGGCGGTGTTAAGCGTTGGAATTTCCGTACTCAAGATATGACACATGGTAACTCTTTGGCACACCGTTCGAATGGTTCTATCGGTCAGAACCAAACGCCTGGTCGTGTATTCAAAGGCAAGAAAATGTCAGGCCATATGGGTGCTGAGCAAGTAACAACTCAAAATCTACACGTAGTACGTGTTGATGCAGAGCGTAACTTGTTGTTAGTACGCGGCGCAGTTCCAGGCGCTACCAATGGTGACTTGATTATCAAGCCAGCAGTTAAAGCTTAAGGTCTGAGGAGATAGTAATGGAATTGGTATTGAAAGACGCCCAGAGCGCTCTTGAAGTTTCCGAAACTACCTTCGGCCGTGACTTTAACGAGGCATTGGTTCATCAGGTAGTTGTAGCATATGCTGCAAACGCGCGTCAGGGCACTCGTGCTCAAAAGACTCGTGCGGAAGTAACTGGCTCAGGCAAAAAGCCTTGGCGCCAGAAAGGCACAGGCCGCGCTCGTGCCGGTAGTGTTAAAGGCCCAATCTGGCGTGGCGGTGGCGTAACATTCGCTGCTAAAACACAAGATCACAGCCAAAAAGTTAACAAGAAGATGTACCGTGGTGCTCTAAAGAGCATTTTCTCTGAATTGGTACGTCAAGAGCGTTTAGTTGTTGTTGAATCGTTTGGTGTTGAAGCTCCTAAAACTAAAGAGCTGAAAGCTAAATTGAAAGCAATGAACTTAGAAGACGTTCTAATTGTTACTGCAGAAGTTGATGAGAATTTATTCTTAGCAGCTCGCAACTTATACAAAGTTGACGTGCGTGACGTAGCGGGTCTTGACCCAGTTAGTCTAATTGCATTCAACACTGTTCTTGTTACTGCTGATGCAGTGAAGCAAATCGAGGAGATGCTAGCATGATCCGCGAAGAACGTTTGCTAAAAGTTATTCTTGGTCCACATATCTCTGAAAAGAGTACTGTGCTTGCTGAGAAAAACAACACTGTAGTTTTCCGCGTAGCCATCGATGCAACTAAAGCAGAGATTAAAGCTGCAGTAGCGAAGCTATTTGAAGTTGAAGTTGATTCTGTTCGCACTTTAGTTAATAAAGGCAAAACCAAGCGTACCGGTGGCCGTGTAGGTCGTCGTATCGATTGGAAAAAAGCTTATGTTACTTTAGCTGCTGGTGCTGAAATCGATTTCGTCGGCGGCGCTGAATAAGCAAAGGAGAATTATCATGGCAGTTATTAAGTGTAAGCCAACCTCTCCAGGTCGTCGCCACGTAGTTAAAGTGGTGAATACGGACCTGCATAAGGGTAAACCTTTTGCTGGCCTGTTGGCGAAAAAATCTAAAAGTGGTGGCCGTAATAATACTGGCCGTATCACTGTACGCCACGTAGGTGGTGGACATAAGCAGCACTATCGTATTGTTGACTTTAAACGCAACAAAGATGGTATCCCTGCGAAAGTTGAACGTCTTGAATACGATCCAAACCGTACAGCGCACATTGCGTTAGTACTGTATGCAGATGGTGAGCGTCGTTATATTCTTGCTGCAAAAGGCATGAAAGCTGGCGACCCAATCCAATCTGGCTTGGATGCAGAAATCAAGACTGGTAACGCTAGACCGTTACGCAACATTCCAGTAGGTAGTGTTGTACACGCTGTCGAAATGAAGCCTGGTAAAGGCGCTCAAATCGCACGTTCAGCTGGTGCTTATGTACAAGTTGTTGCTCGTGATGGTGCTTATGCAACTCTACGTCTTCGCTCTGGCGAAATGCGTAAAGTTCCAGTAGATTGCCGCGCGACATTTGGTGAAGTTGGTAATGCCGAACACATGCTACGCCAGTTAGGTAAAGCAGGTGCTAAGCGCTGGAGAGGCATACGCCCTACAGTTCGCGGTGTTGCAATGAACCCAGTAGACCATCCACATGGTGGTGGTGAAGGCCGTACTTCTGGTGGACGTCATCCAGTGAGTCCATGGGGTGTGCCGACTAAGGGTTATAAAACTCGTAGCAACAAGCGCACTGATAAGTACATCGTACGTCGTCGTAATAAATAGTAAGAGGATTCGCCATGCCACGTTCTCTCAAGAAAGGTCCCTTCATTGACCTGCACTTGCTGAAGAAGGTAGAGAAAGCGATGGAAGCGGGAGACAAAAAGCCAATTAAGACTTGGTCTCGTCGCTCAATGATCATCCCTAATATGATTGGGTTGACCATCGCTGTCCATAATGGTCGTCAGCACGTACCTGTGTTCGTAACTGACGAAATGATCGGCCACAAGCTTGGTGAATTTTCACCAACTCGCACTTATCGCGGCCATGCTGCAGATAAGAAAGCGAAGAAGCGTTAATACGGGAGGAATAAGATGGAAGTTTTAGCTAAACATCGTTTTGCTCGTACGTCTGCGCAGAAGGCCCGTCTAGTTGCTGATCAAATTCGCGGATTGCCTGTTTCTAAGGCGCTCGAGATTTTGACATTCAGCCCCAAGAAAGCCGCCGTACTAGTAAAAAAAGTACTTGACTCAGCTATCGCAAACGCCGAACACAACGAAGGTGCTGACATTGATGAGCTTAAAGTTGGAGCCGTCTTCGTAGATGAAGGCCCAACAATGAAGCGTATCATGCCACGTGCTAAAGGCCGCGCTGATCGTATCATGAAGCGTACCAGCCACATTACTGTGGTTGTAGCAGATCGCTAGGAGAAGAGAGCAATGGGACAGAAAGTACATCCTAATGGTATCCGTCTGGGTATCACTAAGCCTTGGATCTCTACCTGGTACGCAGATAAGTCAGACTATGCAAATAATCTGAACAGCGACTGGGAAGTGCGTCAATATTTAACTGAAAAGTTAAAAGCCGCATCAGTATCTAAGATTGTCATTGAACGCCCAGCGAAAAGCATCCGCGTTACCATTCACACTGCCCGTCCAGGTATTGTGATCGGTAAGAAAGGTGAAGACGTTGAAGTATTACGTGCACATGTGTCTAAAATCACTGGCACTACTGCTCAAATCAACATCGCTGAGATCCGTAAGCCTGAATTAGACGCTAAGCTCGTTGCTGACTCTATTGCTCAGCAGTTAGAGCGTCGTGTTATGTTCCGTCGTGCTATGAAGCGCGCAGTTCAAAACGCAATGCGCATTGGTGCTCAAGGTATCAAAGTTCAAGTGAGCGGCCGTTTAGGCGGCGCAGAAATCGCGCGTGCAGAATGGTATCGTGAAGGTCGTGTACCTTTGCATACTTTGCGTGCTGATATCGACTATTCAACCGCAGAAAGTCACACGCAGTATGGTGTGATTGGTATTAAAGTTTGGATCTTCAAAGGCGAAGTTCTAGATGGTTTAATCCCAGCTATTGAAGAGCCGAAGCAGCAACCTAAGCGTAAGCCTCGTGGTAAATAGGAGAAACTTTTATGCTGCAACCTAAACGTATGAAGTTTCGCAAGATGTTCAAGGGCCGCAACCGCGGTCTAGCGAACGGTACTGAAGTTAGCTTTGGTACTTTCGGTTTGAAAGCAGTCGGCCGTGGCCGTTTAACTGCACGTCAAATTGAATCTGCACGTCGTGCCATGACACGTCATGTTAAACGTCAAGGACAAATTTGGATTCGAGTTTTCCCTGACAAGCCAATTACCTCTAAGCCTCTTGAAGTGCGTATGGGTAAAGGTAAAGGTAACGTTGAATACTGGGTATGTCAGATTCAACCTGGTAAGGTTCTTTATGAGATGGGTGGTGTTCCTGAATCGTTGGCTCGTGAAGCCTTCGCTTTAGCTTCTGCTAAACTTCCTCTGAAGACTACCTTCGTAACTAAGACGGTGATGTAATGAAAGCGAGCGAACTAAGAGAAAAGAGCGTTGAAGAACTTAACGCTGAATTACTTGGTCTGCTGCGTGAGCAGTTTAACCTGCGTATGCAACACGCTACTGGTCAGTTGACTCAAACGAATCAGTTGAAACTAGTGCGTCGTAACATTGCACGTGTTAAGACCATTATTACTTCTAAGGCAGGTGCGTAATGTCTGATAAAATCCGTACTTTGCAAGGTAAAGTAATTAGCAACAAAATGGACAAGTCTATTACTGTTGCTATTGAGCGCCAAGTGAAACATCCTATTTATGGGAAGTACATTAAGCGTACTACTAAGATCCATGCACATGACGAAACTAATCAGTGTAATGAAGGCGATTTCGTGGCTATTAGCCAGTGCCGCCCTCTATCTAAGACTAAGTCTTGGACACTAGCTGAAGTAGTAACAAAAGCCTAATTTTTATTAGGTTAACGTAAACGGCTCCAGCATTTGGGGCCGTTTGTATTTTTTGCTATGCATTCCAAAAATGTGTGTTATACTTGCGCGCCAATTTTGAGTAAATTATTGCTTGATTTTGGTTCAAAATATACTCCCATAGTGGGATTGTGTAGTAACGATAGCGGAGCACTTGAAATGATCCAAATGCAATCGACTCTAGACGTCGCATGTAACAGCGGCGCACGCAGAGTTCAGTGTATTAAGGTCTTGGGTGGCTCTCATCGTCGTTATGCCGGTATCGGCGACATTATCAAAGTTTCTGTTAAAGAAGCGATTCCTCGCGCTAAAGCGAAGAAAGGTGATGTATATAACGCGGTGGTAGTCCGTACTAAGAAAGGCGTACGTCGTCCAGACGGTTCTGTCATTCGCTTCGATCGGAATGCAGCGGTATTGCTTAACGCAAACCTTGCACCGATTGGTACTCGTATCTTTGGCCCAGTGACACGTGAATTGCGTAATGATAAATTCATGAAAATTGTCTCGCTGGCACCAGAAGTACTGTAAGGAGCTTCAAATGGCAGCTAAAATCCGTCGTGAAGACGAAGTAATTATATTAGCAGGTAAAGACAAGGGTAGCCGCGGTAAGGTTTCTCAAGTTCTACCTACTGG
>NZ_JACJER010000194.1:0-5977 GCF_014164185.1 Shewanella sp. SG44-6
AAATAGATAGAAACTAACAACAAGCCATAAAATCCGTTTCATTAAAGATCCGTTTGAAGAGCGATAACATGTTGTTAGGATGTTACATTTTTATAGCGAGGTCTTCAATATATTATACGCTCACCAGTTGATACCTGAGTTTATAATAATAGTGCCAGCCGAGTGTTACACTTCGACATAGCATGAATATCGACATCGCAGCCCAAAGGCTGTGGTTGCCCCAAGCTTGCAACAGGTACCAACTCGGAAAGTAAACTGCAAAGGTCGCGATTATCATGCTATTTCGCATGGTTTGTCCTTGTGCTGCGCCAATATATACCCCATCAAATAAATAGCAGCCAAACGCCAATATAGGCATAAAAATGAGCCAGATTAAGTAATTATTGGCAGTATCTTGCACCGCTTCTATATTGGTTAATAGCTGAATTATCCACGGCCCTGCCAACCAAAATAGTAGGCTAAATAATCCTGCCACTATTGCCGACCAGCAAAAAGCTAACACTACGCTGTCATGGAGTAAGTTTGGATTTTTTTGCCCAAATGCGCGGCCCACTTCTGCTTCGGCGTAATAGGCTATGCCGTCTAATGCATAAGAGATCAGCATCAGTAAATTAAGCAGCACGGCATTAGCGGCAATAATATTGTCACCTAAGCCGGCACCATAAAAAGTCATAAAGCTAAACGCGGCTTGTAAGCATAAACTGCGAATAAAAATATCACGATTTAAGGTGAGTAAACGAGCATAACCGCGCCAAGATAAATGCGCGATAACCTGGCTTAATTTGAGTCCACCCATATCAATAAGTTGGCGTTTAACCATGACTAATGCCACTGAAAAAGCACAAATGTCAGCAATAACCGATGCCAATGCCGCGCCTTGCACATTCCATTTAAATACCATGACAAATACAATATCGAGAATAATATTGACGCTGTTGGCGATAATCAGCTGCCACATAGCCGCTTTGGGCTTTTGGCGCCCAAGCAACCAACCCAGTAGCACTAAATTGGTTAGGGCAAAAGGCAAGGACCAGATTCGAATCGACACATACTGGCGGCAATAGAGCATGACTTGCTCACTGGCATCACTGAGACTGAGCGCTAAATTGAGCAGAGGAGATTGCAGCATGACGCCAACGAAACCTAAGGTTAATGCTAAGCTGCAACCTTGTATCAGTAATTGTTGCTGAGTTGAGGTATCATTAGCCCCGAAGGCTTGCGCGACAAGTCCGGTGGTGGACATACGTAAAAAACCAAGCAACCATATCATCAAGGTGATGATGGTACTTCCTAAGGCTACGCCACCAAGATAATAAGCGTGTCCTAGATGCCCAATCACAGCTGTATCAACTAATCCTAAGAGCGGAATGGTAATATTAGACAGGATCATGGGTGTTGCTAATGCCAATAATTGACGATTTTTTTGGCGATTTAACAGTAGTGTACTAACTGACATAGGTATGAATAATCATGGTTAAGAAAATAGCGTTATGGTTGGCATTGCTCAGTTTGAGTGTATTGCATTTAGATGCCAATGCAGTGGTTATTTTACAGTATCATCATGTGTCTGAAAACACGCCTAAAAGTACCAGTGTGACCCCGAGTCAGTTTGCTGAGCAAATGCAGTATTTAGCGGATAATGATTTTACGGTTATTTCTTTAACCGATGCTGTTGATAGTATTAAGCATAACACGACCTTAAATCATAAAAGTATTGTGATTACCTTTGATGATGGCTATGACAGCATTATTGAAAATGCGGCACCTATTTTAGCCACACACAAGTTTCCCTATACGGTATTTATTTCTGTTGCTCCGATTGAAGCAGGTTACCAAGGGATGATGAGCTGGCAAGATATTAACACTTTGTCAGAGCAAGGAGTGACAATAGCGAATCACAGTTGGGGGCATGAACATTTAATTCGTCGCCAAGGTAAAGAAACCCAAGACCAATGGCAAGCACGAGTTGAAGACAATATTCTCGCAACGGAAGCCGAGATCTTAAAACGTACCGGCCAAAGCGTAAAAATGTTTGCTTATCCATACGGCGAATACACTAGCAAGTTAGAAGCTATTTTGACTAAACACGGCTTTGTTGGTTTTGGTCAGCAATCGGGGGCCGCTGGAGAGTATGCTTCATTAACGGCGTTACCGCGTTTCCCTGTGGCCAATGCTTACGCTGATTTGGCGAGTTTAAAGGTTAAATTTTCCAGTTTACCTATGCCTGTAACTAAGCAAAATATAAGCGACCCTCTACTTGTATCTGGTCAATGGCGACCTAAGTTGATATTAACCCTCGATACTGAGGATATTTATCCACATCAGGTGATGTGTTTTATTCAAGGGCAAGGCCCTAAAAAGCCCATTTGGTTAAGTAAAAATCGCTTATCGATTCAGGCATCATCAGATTTAGCCCCAGGACGTTCGCGTTATAATTGTACGGCACCGAGCAAAACAAAAACCGGTTATTATTGGTTTTCACAAGCGTGGATCCGCCCACAAGATAATGGGCAGTGGCTCGAAGAATAATGTTATCTCAGTTAGTTACCGTTGCGGTTAATGAGTCCGCGCTATTGCCAGGATTTAACTATTTGCTCAAAGTCAGCAATCAGTTCTGCATTAAGAATTTGCGCTAATTGGCCGGGTTGAGGTTTTGGTTTAAATACCGCAATCTTTTCTACTCGGGGCGAAACTAATACATAAGATGCGCTATGGTCTACCTGATAGTCGCTACCGTCTCCAACCATAGCGTATACAAAGCCTAAGTCACGACTGAAGGGAAACAAATCAGCGTGTTGTGCAGTGACCGCTATAAAGTCCTGATTAAAAAAATTGATGTAATCCAAACGTTTTGCTTGAGTGTCGCGTTTAGGATCTGCCGACACAAACACCACTTGTATATTCTTGGCTATTTTTTGTAGCTGTGGATAAGCCGCGGCGAGTTTATTCAAGGTAGTAGGGCATACATCAGGGCAAGCAGTGTAACCAATAAAAAATAAGCTCCATTTACCTTGCAATGATTGGTTATTGAAGGTGTTGCCGTACTGGTCTGCTAATGTAAATGGTGCTAATGCCCGCTGTTGTTCAAATACATAACTGGTTGCCAGTACCATAGGTTCTGTTTGCATCTTTTGGTAAGCAACACCTCCGCCTATGGCTAATAATATCAGCCCTAATGCTATGATTATTTTCAATATATTTCCTTTTCTAGGTTAAGTGTTTACCCAAAAATAATGGTCTACTAATAGAACAATAAATAACACCATTAAATGATAAATTGAGAATTTAAACACCTGCATCGACAGTTCTGGATAATCATGAAACTTTAACTGCCACGCTTTATAGATAAAGCCACAACTGAGTAGGGTAGAGCCGACCAAATATATTGGACCACACATACCGACTAAAACAGGCAGTAAACAGGCAATGGCGAGTAAAATAGTGTAAAGCAAAATACAGGTTTTGGTAAATTCTACCCCGTGCGTTACAGGGAGCATTGGAATATCAACTTTGGCATATTCTTTACGGCGGTGAATCGCTAACGCCCAAAAATGCGGTGGGGTCCAAGTGAAGATAATAATCACAAGTAATAGGGCGTAACCATGCATTTCATTGGTTATCGCGGTCCAGCCAAGTAATGGTGGCATAGCGCCTGCTAATCCGCCGATAACGATATTTTGTGAAGTTGCTCGTTTAAGGTAAGCGGTATACACCAAGGCGTAGCCGATTAAGCTGGCAAACGTCAGCCAAGCGGTTAGGGGATTGACTAAGGCATACAGTACCACAAAGCCTAGGGCTCCGAGAGACACAGCAAATGCAGCCGCTTTGGTTGTCGATATTTTACCTTTGGGTAACGGTCGGTTATAAGTGCGGGCCATCAAGCCATCAATTTTGCGATCGATTAAATGATTAAATGCAGCCGCTGCCCCCGCCATCATTGCAATGCCTGCCATACCAGCAACTAAAGGTTGCAGCGGCACTATGCCCGGTACCGATAAACACATGCCAACCAATACGGTAAGTAGCATAAGTGCAACTACTTTTGGTTTGGTCATTTCAAAATAAGCGCGCCATTGTAGGGTTAATTTAGGTTGAACCTGACTAATAGTGAGAGGTTTTGTCATGGTCGATCCTCGCTTATGCTTTACGCCACAGGGCGTAATTAATAAAGACTAAGGTAAGCAGCAATAAGGCTGCACCTGCATTGTGTGATACCGCGATGCCCAAAGGTAAATTCATCACCACATTGCTAATACCCAGTCCGACTTGGGTGATTACCAATAACAGTAATAAGTAACCACTGTTTCGCATTACATGTGATTGTGCATAGCGTAATTTTAGCGCTAGTAGGATCAATGTTATGGCAGTAACAACGGCCCAAACTCTATGACTGACATGAATGGTCATTCGAGTTGCATAGTCTAATACCCCAAATTCAAAACTAGGATGATCGCCTTGGAACGGTGAAAAAGCATCGGCAATACGTAAGTTATCTACCCAGTTACCTTCGCAAATGGGTAACGAAGTACAGGCTAGAGCCGCGTAATTTGATGAGGTCCAGCCGCCAAGTACAATTTGAATGACTAATACTCCTAGACTGACTAAAGCTAACGGAACCAGTTTGCGGGCATAAGTATCACCTCCTGGGATCCGTAATGGCTTAAGCCTAAGGTACAGCAGCAGTAGCAAGGCAAATAGACTAAAACCGCCAATAAGATGTGCCATTACCACAATAGGCATTAGTTTCATTGTGACAGTCCACATGCCAAGCGCTGCTTGAAATACAATTAAGACGGCTATAAAACTGGGGAGTTTTTTCGGTGCATGAGGTTGTTTAAGGCACAATACAAGGATAGCTAATACCATTAATCCTAATGCACCGGCGATGTAGCGATGGATCATTTCAAGCCATGCTTTTTCTGGCTCTATGGTCATTTGTGGAAAATGCGTTTCAATTTTTGCTAAGTCATGGCTTGCACTGGGTACCGCTAAATGGCCATAACATCCAGGCCAATCAGGGCAACCCAGTCCGGCATCAGATAAGCGTGTGTAAGCCCCCATTAAAATGACCGCTAAGGTAAATACCAAGGTAAATTTTATCAGCCGATTAATGGTCATTAGCCCACCCTCGATAATTTAAGCATTTTGCGTAAATCAGCAATCATGGCTTTACCTTGGACAATATTGGCGTCGTGGCCAATCACATTGTCATATTGCATCACTAGGCTGCCAAGAGGATCGACAATGATCAGCTGTTGTTCAGTCAACAATGTTGCAAGTGCCTCATTGGCATTGACTTGATCAAAACCGATATTCAATTGTTTGAGTATCTTGGTGTCGCTGTGATTATTCACCACTATGATCGGGATAACGCGATCTCTATCTTTGCCTAGTGCGATATAGCTCTGGTGTAAAATATACAGACGTTCTTGACACTGCTCGTTACACTGCTCGGGGAGAAAAAAAAGTACCTGCCAAATATGTGGTTTAGGGTTTTCCATGGCTAAGTTGGCATAACTCACTTCGGGAGTGATCAGTGCCCCCTTGTTCGTCGCCGCACCATTATAGAGTTCTAGGCTTAGCACTAACTTGGCTATTGCAACCGGTAAAATAAACACCAGCAGTAATACTATTAGCGCTTTATTGCTCTTTTTCGGTAGGGAGTTCATTCCATCTCCTCTTTATCATATTGATATTATTGTTAAGTTATTTATTCACGACGAGAGTTAACGTCGATATTGTCGATATGCTATCCAGCTCATTAATCCTAAAAATACTCCTGCCATAGTGAACCATTGCAAGGCATAACCTTGATGCTTCTGCGCCGATAATGGGATCGGCACCCAAGGTTGCGGTAAGTTGTAGCGCGGGACATTTTCAGGTTGTAGCACTACAGGTATTAGCGAATGTTCTAACATGTCTGCTAATGCTGCAGTGTTGATGTTTTGAAAACGTATTGGCGCATCGGCGCGTTGTT
>NZ_JACJER010000195.1:0-5920 GCF_014164185.1 Shewanella sp. SG44-6
CCGACAGGGGCTATGCACAAAGATAAGCGCGGCTTAACGCTGCAAAACAATGATGAATGTATTGGTTGCAAGAAGTGTATGAATGCTTGCCCATACGGCGTGATTAGTTTTAATGCGGCAACACCACATCGTCGGTGGCAAGATGACTCTGAGTTAGTGGCTAACGGAACTGTATCTCCACTTATGCTACTAAAGCGTACAGGGGCTAAGGCAACACCTAATGAAAACCCAGAGCGGGGTGATACCTATCCGATGATACGGCCAAAGCGCACGACAGAGAAATGTACTTTCTGTGATCATAGGCTAGATAAGGGTTTGAATCCTGCCTGTGTTGACGCTTGTCCATCAGAAGCGCGGGTGATTGGTGATTTAGATGATCCGCAGAGCAAGGTATCCCAGTTGATTAAATTGCATAAACCTATGCAGTTGAAACCTGAAGCGGGAACGGGACCAAGGGTATTTTATATTCGCAGTTTTGGTGTTAAAACCGCTTATTGATTTATTTTAAAATATCTTGTACCCCTGACTACAGGATATTTTGGCCCAGGGAATTCCTGGGCTTTTTTACATCGAGCAAATAAATCATTAGATTATGGGCGGGGTAAAGGAATACCTTTCACCATAAAGTAAATTTCTTCAGCAATATCTGCCGCATGATCTCCAGCTCTTTCCAATCCTTTGGCAATTAGCATTAACTGTGTACCATCGACAATCCAATGATTATCTTGCAGCATCAATTGCAGGATATGACTGAACAAAGATTCATAAAGTGTATCGAGCTTATCATCATCTCCCCATGCAATATTTGCCATATCCGCATTTTGAGTCTGATAGGCTTCCATAATGCTGAGGAGCATGGCATCAAGGCGTTGAGCCATCCAGGTTAATTCGGCTTCAATTTCATTTGTCAGTGGTTGAGATAACTTGAGTGTGCGTTTTGCTGTTCCTTTTGCATAATCACCAATTCGCTCAAGATGTGGTGCAATACGAGAGGCTGCAACGATAGCTCTTAAATCGCCAGCCATCGCCTGTTGCCTAGCCAGTGCTTTTACCGTGTGTAAATTGACTTTACTCATTTGTAAATTAGCGTCTTTATCACTGGCAATAACACTGCGTGCAAGTTCTGTATCTTGGGTGATTAGCGCTTTGATAGCGTTGTCAACTTCTGCTCTTACGTGGTTAAACAGTATGATTACTTCATTGCTTATCGCATGTAAATCTTCATCAAATATACGCATTGTATGGGATTCTGTCATAAAAGCCTCATAAGTAAAATATTAATTAACTATTAGCCAAAGCGACCAGTAATATAGTCATTTGTACGTTGTTGTTTTGGATTAGTAAAAAGATCCTGAGTTTCACCGAACTCGACAAGATCGCCCATGTGCATATAGGCAGTAAAATCAGAAATACGAGCCGCTTGCTGCATATTGTGCGTGACTATCACTATGGTGACTTCGTTATGGAGTTCCGTGAGTAAATCTTCAATTTTAGCTGTGGCGATGGGATCGAGTGCTGAGGTTGGCTCATCGAGAAGAAGAATCTCAGGTTCTGGAGCGAGGGCTCTAGCGATACACAGACGTTGCTGTTGTCCTCCTGATAAACCATAAGCAGAAGAATGTAATCTGTCTTTGACTTCATTCCATAATGCGGCACCTTTAAGCGCATGCTCAACACTGTCATTAAGAATCGCTTTGTTATTGATCCCTCGAACCCTTAGACCAGCGGCCACATTTTCAAATATTGATTTAGGAAATGGGTTTGGTTTTTGAAAGACCATTCCCACTCTTAATCGAACAATACCTGGATCAATTTCAATTAAGTTTTCATTTTCTGGATATAAGCGAATTTCACCTTGATACATATTTCCTGGATAAAGGTCATGCATCCGATTAAAACAGCGCAGCAGTGTTGACTTACCGCATCCCGATGGGCCAATTAATGAAGTGATTTTTCTATCTGCAATTGGCAGATTGATATTGTTTAATGCCTGAATGGTTCCACCATAAAAAAAACTGAGATCTTTGACTTCAGCTCTTAAGTTATTTTTGGGAGTATTATTCACTTGTTCACCTGTAAGGCTAGGGGCGGTATTCATTTCAGTTGTTAATGTATTTATCATTTTTGCCATAGTATGTGTCATTTCTATCGGCTCCTATTAGCGGGAAACTTGACGAAGTTTAAAGCGAATGTAAATCGCTAAGCCGTTCATTACTAAGGTCATCACCATTAAAACGACGCCTGTCGCTGCCGCATTGATGTGGAATTCTGCCTGTGGTCTAGAAACCCAGTTAAAAAGTTGGATAGGCATTAAGGTAAATGGACTCTCAAGCCAATCAAAATTAATAAAGGGGGGAGTGGATTGAATTGGTGAAGCAGGCAAAAATGCAATAAATGTCAGGGCACCAATGGTAATAACAGGTGCTGCTTCACCAATAGCTCTCGCTAAACCGACAATCGCCCCTGTGAGGATGCCGGGCCGTGCTGCGGGAAGAATGTACATTCTAACCGTTTGCCAACGATCGGCACCTAATCCATAGGAAGCTTCACGCAAGTCTTGTGGAATACTGCGAACAGCTTCTCGGGTAGCGACAATGATCACGGGGAGGATCAGCAGGGCAAGAGTGAGACCTGCAGTCAAAATAGTTTCTCCTAAACCAAATCCATAGATAAATAACCCTAGGGATAACAAGCCGTAAATAATAGATGGTACACCGGCTAAGTTACTGACATTGATATCAATGATATCTGTCATCCAATTTTTGGGTGCATATTCCTCCAAGTATAATCCTGCGGCAACGCCTAAGGGGATTGCTATACAAGCAGTGACAAGCATAACTAAACTACTGCCAACAATCGCGGAAATAATTCCGGCCTTTTCAGGATGTCGTGAAGGAAAATTGGTATAGAATTCTGGATTAACGAGCCTAGGTAAGCCTGTGGCAATGAGGTCGATGAAGACTGCAGCTAATAAGATGGTCGCGATGGCAAGCACTAAAATACCTATGCTCGCCATGACAATGTCAGTTCTCTTGTTTGCATTGACTAATTTGAATAGGTCAGCCTGATTGTTATTTTTCATCAGTAGATCTCTCTAAAACGTTTACGCATATAGAAACTTAATAAGTTAAAAATCAATGTAATAACGAAAAGAACTAGACCGGCAGCAAAAACAGATTGATAGCCAATTGAACCATGGGGTAAATCACCCATAGCCATTTGCACGATATAAGCAGTGATTGTTGCGCCACCTTCGAGTGGGTTAAATCCAAAGTGGGGGTTTTGTCCTGCTGCGATAGCTACCACCATAGTTTCCCCTACCGCACGAGACATGCCTAAAGTGAAGGCTGCCATAATGCCCGAAAGCGCCGCAGGGATAACAATAGTGGTTGCGACTCTAAAGCGAGAAAAGCCTAAAGCATACCCTGCCTCTCTTAATCCCATAGGCACAGAGCGCATTGCATCTTCACTGACTGATGCTGTGTAAGGCAAAATCATGATCCCAAGAACGAGTCCTGGTGCAAGCATGTTAAATCCGGCAAGTTCTGGGATTAAGGATTGCAATAGTGGTGTTACAAAAAGTAGAGCAAAAAAACCGTATACTACGGTTGGGACGCCCTCAAGTAGTTCGAGTAGTGGCTTAACCGTTTCCCTCACCGCTGGGCGAGCGTATTCGCTCAGATAGATGGCTAAACCAATTCCAGCAGGAATGGCAATCAGTAAAGCGATGCCTGCAACTGTGAGTGTTGCGGACACTAACGTCATTACCCCAAATTGCGGATTTTCAAACATCGGAGTCCATTGCGTATCGGTTAAAAATGCTCCAATAGAAACTTGTTCGAAGAAAGGCATAGAGTCGCGAACCAGTACATAAACAATTCCTGCGGTGACAAAAACAGATGTTGCAGCGGCAGCAAAGAGCAAATATGCAGCGAGTTTATTGAAAATACTGCGTCTCTTTAAGAATTTAGGATCAACTTTATTCGAGTAACGGCGACTTTTTTGATCAGTTTGTAAAATTATTTCAGTCATATATTCCCCAATATACCGAACCGGTTAAGGTTTTACTGTTGTTACAAGATGTAAATCACGGTACTGGTTTTTCAGGTTGCAATTAGCTTTTTTATATTAAGTTAGCAAAAGCAAAGGAGTGGCAACGAATGTGCCACTCCTTAACCCTGTCATCAATATGTCAACATAATTAATGTACAGGTGTTCTCTTCAACAGTTCTTCTATACCTACACCGACTTCTGAACCATGGAAGACACTTCCAGTTACTTTGTTTTTGTATTTTTCTAATGCCATATCATAGGCTTTCTCTGGCAACGGAACATAACCCACTTCAGCAATCAGTTTAGAGGCATGTTCTTTGTTCATGTAAAATTCAACAAAGCGATTAACATGTGCTTTTTCAGTCGATTTTTTGTTGACATAGATGAATAATGGGCGTGATAGTGGCTGATAAGAAGCGTTACGCGCATTTTCTGACGATGGAGAAACTGCTTTTTCACCTTTCCATGAAATAGGTACGGCCTTTAATTTGTCATGGTTTTCTTCGTAGTAGGCTAAGCCGAAAAACGCGACGGCATTGACGTCGCTGGCAACTCCTTGCACCATAACGTTGTCATCTTCTGTTGCAGTGTAATCGCCGCGAGTTGATTTCCCACCAACAACTGCCTCAACGAAGTAGTCATAAGTACCTGAATCTGTGCCTGCGCCAAACAGTTTCAATGGTCTGTCTGGGAAGGTGGATCGGATTTGATTCCAGTTGGTTATTTTACCTTGTGCATCAGGCTCATACATTTTTTTTAGTTCATCAACTGTCAGATAGTCAACCCAGTCATTTTTAGGGTTTATCACAATTGATAGGGCGTCTAACATGCCGGGGAGTTCGATATATTCGATATTGTTCTCAGCACATAATTTTTTTTCGGAGTCTTTAATTGGGCGAGATGCGTTTGATATATCAGTCTCTCCACGGCAGAACTTTTTAAAGCCACCACCAGTACCGGAAATACCTACTGTTACCATGGTTTTACCCTTCTCTGCTTGCTGAAATTCTTCAGCAACGGCTTCAGTAGCAGGGAATACAGTACTTGAACCATCAACTTTGACTAAATCCCGCGCCATTGCTTGTGGTAAAGCGAGCATCACTGCAGTTCCAAGGATCACGTTTCTAATCTTGATTTTCATTTCAGATTTCCTAAATGGTTGGTATTGGTAATACGCAATCAATATATCAGAGTTATATTACAAAATTGTGAATAGACGTGATTTTTGGTCGTTTCAATACTGATGGGCTAATTTATGTCGAAAAGAGAGATGTAATACTTTTGAGAATCAGATTCTTAGAGTTTTTATTAGGCAATTATTGATTAGTTAAAGATAGCACTTAGTGCTAGGCATTTCTAAGTGCTGTCCGCGAGTAGTAGACGTATCAAAGTTATATGTCATATAACGTTCATACGGTGAAACATGCTGTTGAATCAGCCAGTTTAGCAATTTATGCTTAATAATGTTGTTTTCTTCAGTCGCTAAACATCAGCGAATCTAATACCCCTTGGCCGCTGTGAACTCCACCCTCAGTCACCATGGCCGATTTGCTGCGAACTAAATATCCCGCATAACCGGGGTTGTCGCGATTAGAGCTATCCTCCATCACTGGCTCGCCATCAATGTGGACGGTGAACATGCCTATTTCAGGGATCATGTCATTTATGGTTTCTATCTTGCCGTTACGCACCACTAAGGCTGGTGTTGCTCTCGGTCTAGGGTGTAAGCGGCGCATCAGTGTCCATGCTTGGTATTGCGCGGGTTCTAACTCGGCTAATTCATGTGAAATATCGGCACCAAACAGGCAATTGCCACCGCCTTCACCTTGATTTTTTAGCACCCAAGTGTCTATTGGGGATGCTTCGA
>NZ_JACJER010000196.1:0-5862 GCF_014164185.1 Shewanella sp. SG44-6
CGTGATGTCGATTTTTCAGACATCGCCGTAAGACGCTAGGTCGTTGGCTTGGGGTGCGTATTCTACGCTTTCCCGTGTCGGCGTCAAGTGTTTTTTCAAACTTTCTTTTCGCCTTGAATCCAGTGATATGAACCACTTAACTCAACCTAACTCGGTAACCGCTTTCGCTGTCTGCCGTGTCAGTGGATGCGCATTATAGGCACCACAAGATTTTGTGCAAGGCCTTTTTTGAGGTTATTTGTTATTTTCGGCTTGTTTGCGGATAATTTAGCCTGACCAGCTAGTTTTTAAGCATTATACTGTCACAAACCATGAATATATAAGGATTGTTATGTCTACTAATGTAAGAACTTACCAAGGAATTCACCCCAATTTGGCTGATAACGTCTATGTTGATGAGTCTGCGGTACTTGTGGGCGATATAAAACTAGACCATGACGCAAGTATTTGGCCATTAGTTGCCGCCCGTGGTGATGTGAATAAAATCCGCATTGGTAAACGCAGTAATGTTCAAGATGGCAGTATATTGCATGTCACGCGTAAATCGCCTTCTAACCCTGAAGGAAATCCCTTGATTATTGGTGACGATGTGACTATTGGTCATAAGGCAATGTTGCATGGCTGCAAGATTGGTCATCGTGTATTAATAGGAATGGGTGCGATCTTACTTGATGGGGCCATAGTAGAAGATGACGTGATTGTTGGAGCGGGTTCATTAGTACCACCCAATAAAGTTTTGCAGAGTGGTTATTTGTATGTTGGCAGTCCTTGTAAACAAGTTCGTCCTTTAGCTGACGCAGAACGAGCCTTCTTGCCAATGTCTGCAGATAACTATGTTCGTTTAAAAAATGAATACTTAGTGGATTTACAGCAATAGAGAAACGCCATGTAAGCGATATAGATCTGTATGAAGTTGGTCTATATCGTTTTAAGTTTTGTCTAAATGAGTTATTCAACACATTTATATTATTGGCTTAACCACTATAGTGATGAACAAGATAGAGAGTTATTAACACATACAGTATGATTTATACTGCCATTATCGTACGAATGCTGATCACTAGGGTTAAATTAGTAGAGGCGACAACTTAACTTAATATAAAACTGACACGATGTTTAATCGTTAAGTCGTTTTAGCTATTTATAACCCAGGATGTTTGAAGTGAATACCAGAGGTCTGATTAATAATAAACACATCGCCTATGTCGATTTTACCAGTCACCTACTGTTGCTTGCAGTACCTTTATCGCTATTTATTATTATCTTCACATTCGCCATACCTAATAATTCGTTCTTTTATCTATCTCTATTCCTTGTTTGTGCTGTTTACACACTGAGTTATGGCATCGCTTATCACATTCATAAACAGAATATTTTGCGGCTTTGGCAGCATTTAGAGCAAGTTATCCATATTAACGACACTACTTATGAGTTAGTTAATTTATCGAGCCAATACAATTCTGAAAATGCCTTCTTAGACGCCCTACTACAAAAAGCGGTTATTGCTATAGATGATGCCGAAATGGGCAGTATGATTTTGGTTGATAAGAACACCAGTAGATTACAATTTGAATCGGTTGTGGGTTTAGATTTAGAGGCTTTGCGAAAAATAAATTTTACTTTAGAGGAAACCTTTCAATTTCGAAGCACGAATGGGCGCTGTGATAAAGCCGTTGTGATTAACAATATGAAAAACATCAATGCTAAAAGTACTCTCACTAGCGATGATCAACACGCACTCTTACATGCTTCAACAAAGCCGATTTGCTCAACCTTATCGAGCCCTATACGCATTGACGGTAAACTTTATGGAATGATGAATTTAGACAGTAGCAAGATGGAAGCCTTTGGTGATTATGATATAAATCTGGTTAATATTCTTACATCAGAAGCAGCTAACGCAATTTCACTGTATCAGAAGTCTAAAAAAATCGAAATCATGGCAGATTATGATGGACTAACTGAGCTGTATAACCGGAAGAAATTTGATAGCGCGATTTTACAATGGCAACATGAGCCAGACTTAGCCAGCTACATTATTATTTTAGATATGGATAATTTAAAGCCGCTAAATGACCAACATGGACATCAGGCGGGTGACGATGCATTAAAAGCCTTTGCGCAATCATTAAAAAAGCTATGGCACTCTGAATTTTTGCTTGCTCGTTATGGTGGCGATGAATTTGTTGCATTATGCCGTGGCCCTATAGAAACCATCGAAAAACAAATCAGCCAACTGCAACAAGACTTAGCGGCTTTATCGCCGGGAATTCACTTTAGTTTCGGGATTGCGCACTATGTTCAAGATTGGGCAAGCGCCTTTAAGCAGGCGGATAACAATATGTACATCCAGAAAGGTCTCAAAAAAAGGCCGGCTGCGGAAGGTTGCGCAACTAACAAGATAAATCATACTCATTAGGCACCTCAACACACCACTATAATCTCACCGCTGTCGTTAAAAGCTTCTTGTTCAATAAGACTTTCCGCTTTGTCTTCTAAATCAAAACGGCATTGCTCAAATAAACCGGCGGCATTATGTTGACTTACGTCTTGATGATCACAGAGCTTGCTGATAATACCGAAGCTAGCAAAACAGTTAATATTCATGCCCTGCAGCTGCGCAATGAACCTTACTTGATTCGTTTCAATAAACAGCTGATCGGAAAAAATTACGCTTTGATTCATTAATCAGCTACCTTTTGCATCATTGATTCTCGTAGTTGTCGCATAACTGAAGCGGTTTCAGGAACGACACCACGCCATAGGCTAAAACTCTTTGCAGCTTGGCCGACTAACATACCTAAACCATCAGCAGTTTTATGGGCATGTAGATCTTGAGCCCACTGGTTAAATACAGTGGTTTGGCGGCTATAAGTCATGTCATAACAATCAGTGGTTTCATCAACAATAACACTCGGAAGAGCAATTAACTGCCCCGATAAACCAGCTGAAGTTGAATTAATCACTAAATCAAATGGAGATTTGAGGTCATCAATGGGTTTAGCAAAAAAATTACCATATTCATTAAATAAACTTTGAAGCTGCACTGCTTTTTCGTGGGTCCGGTTACAAATAACGAGCTGAGCCACATTGTGCTGTAAAATAGGCAAAATGCAGCCTCTTGCCGCGCCACCAGCACCCACCAGTAACACTCGTTTACCTTTTAAGGAGCCAAACAGCATTTCGAGGTCATTAACCAAACCAATGCCGTCAGTATTATCACCACCAATTCTGCCATCGGGCAAATTAAACAAGGTATTGACTGCGCCCGCGAGTTTAGCCATCTCACTGAGCTCGTCGCACATGGCAAACGCCTGCTCTTTAAAAGGCGCAGTAACATTGGCACCTTTACCACCATCGGCAAAGAATGCCGTTAACCAAGAGTCAAATTGATCGACCGGTGCGAGAATAGCTTCATAGCTTAAGTCTTGCTGAGTTTGCTTGGCAAACTCAGTATGTATAAATGGTGACTTACTTTGGGCTATTGGGTTACCAAATACAGCATACTTATCTGTCATTCGCTTTGTCTCTTCATTAACGATTTAGGGAAACGTCCCACGTAAATCGTGAGATGTTATCGGCTATAGGCTTCAGGCATTGCCGTTTTATGCAAATAGCGGTCACGAAGCTTGTCTTGACGACTGTCTGTGCTTTGCTCCTCTCCTGCAATCCACATCTTTTGCACCTTACTGCTAAACTCGAACGGATCGCCGCTCCATAACACTAAATCTGCAGACTTGCCGACCGCAATCCGCCCAGAGTCTAAATGAAAAATATCAGCCACATTTGCCGTCACAGCAGCAAGGGCATCATCATAATTCATCCCGTTAGCAACCGCATTACCAGCACTAAAACGTAGTGCGTAAATACCATGACTATCACCAGGTAATGCAATGGCTACTTTGACACCCGCGTTTGCTAGTTTACCCGCATTTTCGAGTGAATTATGCAATGCATCGAAACTTTCTGGTAAGTTACGCATGCTATCAATAACCACGGGAATGTTGGCTTGCGCTAGCTTATCAGCCACTAATACAGCATCTGCAGCATTGACCAGGATAAGATCTATGCCTAAGTCTTGTTTAAGTTTAATTAAATGCAAAATATCGCTGGCACGGTCGACGTCGATAATTAATGGTTTTTCACCCGCGAGTACCGCGTGAATAATCTCATCTTCACGACTTGGCACTTCGCTATCATCTTCAGCAGTTTTTTTCGTTTTACTCTTTTTGGCTTGCGCTTTTTTAGCATCTTCAAGTTTATGGATCAATTGCTGCATTCCTGCTGCACGAGAGCCTTCTTCTTTAGCACCTAATGCAACAACTAATCCGGTGTTAGCGGCCAGTATACTGTCCCAATCACCACTTAAGTCTACGGTAAATGTTTGTCCTGCAAAAATGCCTTCGCCACCACCTGACGACACTACATTACGAGTTATCCCGCCTTTGCGAGCAAATGGCACTGTAGATGCCTTGGGGTTGTAAGCTAAACTAGGATCGAAAACAACATCAGCTTCTTTTTCGTAAGCATCACGTGAAGATGCTACCGCACCAATTTCCACTAAGCCCAAATCATTCATGCTAGCGATAAAACCAGGTGTTAAAATTGCACCCTTGGCATCGATAATGGTGTCAGCAGTCGGTAATAGAGGATTAATAGCCACAATTTTACCGTCTTCAATCACAACCGAAGCATCTTTTAATACACCTTGTTCGGTGGCGGTATGCACGGTGGCATGAATAATGGCAATAGTTTCAGCCTTAACAGCGCTAGTCACTAAAGCAAGACTCATTGATAAACTCAAAGCAAGCGCAGATTTGTTAAATAATGTCATTGTCTTGCTCCTTATTCCTGACCTAACATAAAGTCACTTTGTGCCTGATAGGCAGGGTCTTGGCGGTCATACACTTTTGCACCATCAATAAATACCTGTTCAGCTTGAGCGTATACGCTAAACGGATTGGTATTCCATACAACCACATCTGCATTTTTACCCTTTTCGAGTGAACCAGTCTTATCGCTAATACCCAATGATTTTGCTGCGTTAGCAGTAATCCAGCCAATCACGTGCTCAGCTTTTAAGTTAAAGCCGTTAGCATTTGCGTTATGCATGATTTTTGCTGTTTCTTGATTAAGGCGCTGTATGGTTACGCCAGAGTCTGAGTGCACGACAGCACAAGAGTTTTTAACCGCATCGACCATAGCAACATTTTCAAGCACCATGTCGTATGCTTCGAGTTTAAAGCCCCACCAATCTGGCCACATAGCAGCACAGTTACCATTCTCAGCAAGTAAATCGGCAATTTTATAAGCTTCTACTGCATGATGGAATGTACCGGCGTGATAACCGAACTCCTTACCTAGGTCGATCATCATTGCCATTTCTTCAGCTTTGTAACAATGGTTGTGAATTAAAATATCACCTTCAAGCACACCTTTTAGAGTGTCTTTCATTAAGTCGCGCTCTGGTGCTACAGGGTTCTTACCTGCGGCATAGTCAGCATCATATTTATCCCAAGCACGTTTGTATTCTGTTGCTTGAATAAACGCTGTACGGTACCCCGCCATATTACCCATACGAGTCATAGGTAATTCGTTACGGCTACCATATAAAGATTTAGGATTTTCACCACAGGCCATTTTCAATCCATAAGGCGCGGCTGGAAACTTCATCGCTTGCATGGTTGTCGCGGGAACATTTTTGAGTGTCACCCCACGCCCCCCAATTAGGTTAGCCGAACCCGGTAAAATTTGTAGCGTAGTGATACCACCTTCTCGGGCACGATTAAACCCAGGGTCTTGTGGCCAAACACTATGTTCAGCCCATACTTCAGCGGTAACAGGATTTGTCATTTCGTTGCC
>NZ_JACJER010000197.1:0-5775 GCF_014164185.1 Shewanella sp. SG44-6
TCTTCCGAACTAGAACAAATTGCTAATGTTAGGCAGCGAGGTGCTGATTTAGTGCATCTAAATCAAACGTCTGCAGATATTCATCCGCGAGTTGCGCTTTTAGCATTACTGCAGCGTTTTTACATTGATGTTGCCGCAGTCGCAATTGCCCGTGGCATTAATCCTGATCAACCCGCGGGCTTAAAGAAGGTCACTCAAACACTATAGTTGCTTCATTAAAATTGATATAGAGCAGAGAGTATTATGAAACAAATCCTGATTGTTGAGCGATTATTTGATGGTGAGTCATTTCATAAAAATATGGCCGTAACCATAGATGCAGGCAAGATTACTGCTGTCATACGTGCTGAAGATGTAATTGATGTCGAACACCATACCGTCACAAAATTAGCGGGTACGCTCACACCTGGGTTTGTCGATGTGCAAGTGAACGGTGGTGGCGGGGCGTTATTTAATGCTGAGCCTAGTACCGAGTGTATTGAAATTATTGGCCGTGCTCATGCACGATTTGGGACCACAGGTTTCTTACCCACATTAATTACTGATGATGTAAGTATCATGACAAAAGCAGCCGATACGGTTGCGGTGGCTATTGCAAATCAACAAGCTGGTGTTTTAGGTATTCACTTTGAAGGTCCACATTTAAGTGTGCCTAAAAAAGGTGTACATCCACAGCGCTATATTCGGCAAATTAGTGAAAAAGAACTGAGTATTTTTAGTCGTCAAGACTTAGGCATTAAAGTGGTCACGCTGGCGCCTGAAAATGTGTCAACTCAGGTTATTAAGGCACTGGTGTCAGCAGGTGTCAAAGTCTGTTTAGGGCACTCAAATGCTGACTATGACACAGTGAATGCAGCATTAGAGGCTGGAGCTACAGGATTTACCCACTTATATAATGCGATGTCTGCTTTAGGTTCACGCGAACCTGGCATGGTCGGTGCTGCGCTGGAAAGTCAAGATGCTTGGTGTGGCTTAATTGTCGATGGACATCATGTTCATCCTGCGGCAGCAAAAATAGCCATAAATGCTAAGCCTAAAGGTAAAGTCATGCTGGTAACCGATGCTATGCCGCCTGTTGGTATGAGTGATGATGCCAGTTTCAAATTATTTGGTACTCAGGTTACTCGTCAGGGGGACAGGCTTAATGCAGCCACGGGAGAATTAGCCGGTTGTGTTTTAGACATGGTTGGGGCGGTGAATAATAGCGTGGCTATGCTTGGATTATGTCATGAAGAAGCTTTACGAATGGCATCGTTATATCCAGCAACATTTCTCGGTTTAGAGCAACAACTAGGTTTAATTAAACCAGGTTATAGAGCTGATCTAGTGTTATTAAATCCGGCCAATAAAGTCAGTCGCACCTATATTGCTGGCAACGTCGTTTTTGCGCAGTAAAGCTTACTGTCTAATTGTGTAAATATGAAAGAGACTATGATGTCAGTTAATCGCAAAATTGAGTCTAATACTCAACGTGATAAGCCCAGCAAACCCAGACTTATGTCACTTGATGCATTACGTGGCTTTGACATGTTTTGGATTATCGGTGGCGAAGGCATTTTTGCCGCGTTATTTGCTTTAACGGGGTGGGCGGGATGGCGTGTTGCAGAAGCTCAGACCCAACATAGTCAATGGCACGGCTTTACCTTTTATGACTTAATTTTCCCTTTGTTTATTTTCTTATCGGGTGTGGCGCTCGGTCTATCACCTAAGCGTATCGACTTATTGGCTTTTCGTGAGCGAATTCCGCTATACCGTTATGCATTAACACGTTTACTGTTACTGATTGCATTGGGAGTGTTATATAACCATGGATGGGGGACAGGGATCCCTGTTGACCCTGAACAGATTCGATTTTCAAGTGTGCTAGCGCGTATTGGTTTTGCATGGTTTTTTGCGGCAATGGTGGTGTGGCACACCTCGCTGCGAGTTCAAATATTAATCACCATATTGATGTTCATTTTTTATATTTTATTACAGTGTTTTGTTGGTTTTCCTGGCGGCCAAGCAGGAGTATTTACTGCAGATGGAAGTCTTAATACTTATATAGACAATATATTACGACCGGGTATGGCTTATCAGCATCGCGCACTTGATCCTGAAGGCGTGCTATCGACATTCCCTGCGGTCATTAACGCATTATGTGGTGTGTTTGTGGGCCAATATATTGTTAAGCCACACCCCAAAGGCGATTGGGCCAAAGTGAGCATTATGATGCTCTGTGCGCTACTTCTGTGGTCCGGCGGGTGGTTACTCGACTTTATTATTCCTGTAAATAAAGATCTGTGGAGCAGTAGCTTTGTACTCGTGACATTAGGGTGGAGCTTACTATTTTTTAGCGTATTTTATGCCATTATCGATGTACTAAAATGGCAAAAATGGTCTTATGTATTTGTTATTATTGGTGTTAACTCCATTATTGTTTATTTAGGAACAAGTATCCTTGATTGGTCTTATATCACTCAAAGCTTGTTAGGTGGAGTGATACGTTCAGCACCAGCTTCCAGTCAGTTAATGATCAGTGTCATAGGTTTAGTCACAGTGCAATGGCTCGTACTGTGGTGGATGTACCGTCGAAAAATATTCATAAGAGTATAAGGTTAACTCAGCTATTAAAGTGAGTTGTTAGTTATGGATGACAAGGCTGTCTTAGTGGTGAGTGTGTATTAATATTCCTCAATTAATATTGATATTTCTAAACCACTAAGTCCTCCCTATAAATATAATAATGAGCAGGTTTATGGAAATGACAACAACAAAAACATCGGCAGAAAATAGTGTTGTACCAATGACAATTGTGGCAATTTTATTTTTTATTCTTGGCTTTGCTACCTGGTTAAATGGCTCCTTAATGCCTTACTTAAAGCAAATATTACAGCTAAGCCCTTTTCAAGCTTCGTTAATACTCTTTTCATTTTATATTGCGGTAACGTTTACCGCATTACCCTCAGCCTGGGTTATTCGTAAAGTGGGTTATAAAAATGGTATGGCATTAGGCATGGGAATAATGATGTTGGCTGGTTTATTATTTATCCCAGCAGCCCAAACCCAAGTGTTTATATTATTTCTAGTGGCTCAGCTTGTCATGGGGACAGGGCAAACACTATTACAAACAGCGGTTAATCCTTACGTGGTTCGCTTAGGTCCTGAAGAGTCAGCCGCAGCACGTGTAAGCGTAATGGGTATTTTGAATAAAGGCGCCGGCGTGATTGCACCTATGGTATTCACAGCACTTATTTTAGATAGTTTTAAAGAGCGAGTCGGTACTGAATTAACCTCTATTCAAATTGATGAAATGGCCAATAGCTTAATTTATCCTTATCTTGGCATGGCTATCTTTATTGGTGTTCTTGCTTTTGCAGTGAAAAAATCACCTCTGCCTGAATTGGAACAAGATCAAGCAGAAATCGATTCAGAAAAAGGCCAGATCAAACAAGCTTTGTCTCATCCAAGTTTGGCATTAGGTGTTATTGCTTTATTTGTTTATGTGGCTGTTGAGGTTATTGCTGGCGACACGATTGGAACATTTGCATTGACGCTAGGTGTTGAGAATTACGGGGTAATGACATCCTATACCATGCTGTGCATGGTGCTAGGTTATACCTTGGGCATTATTTGTATTCCCCGTTTTATTTCCCAACCTAATGCATTAATGCTCAGTGCTATTTTAGGACTGATATTAACTGCCGGTATCGTGTTTGGTGATAGCCAGTCTTATGTCATAGCTAACGCTTTATTAGTTCCTTTTGGTGGTGCCCAACTTCCCGATACATTATTGATGATTGCATTTTTAGGCTTAGCCAATGCCATAGTATGGCCTGCTGTGTGGCCATTGGCGCTTTCAGGTATGGGTAAACTGACCAGCACAGGTTCTGCATTGTTAATCATGGGGATTGCCGGTGGCGCTTTTGGACCACTATTTTGGGGACTAACCAGTTCAGCGACATCCTTAGGTATGCAGGGTGGGTATATGGTGATGTTTCCATGCTACTTATTCATTCTATTTTATGCCGTTAAAGGTCATAAGATGAGACGTTGGAAATAGCGTTTACCGTTTAAAGCGATTTTATCAACCGAAAAAGGGAGCCTAGGCTCTCTTTTTGCTTATAGTATGTCTCTGAAACGCTGCCGGGGATGCGGGTTAATCTAAGCTGTTATATCTTTGATTGTTTATTTGAGGTTAAGTTAATCTGATAAGGCAAACTCTTAATCATTTATCCAGTAATATTGATATAGCTGAATTCGTTGTGCTTTATGGGCGAATACCGGGCTTAATGTGAGCTTGTATTATTTAGTAGGTGGGGATAATTAGATACAAAAAAGCCACTCATTGAGTGGCTTTTTTGTTTTTTATGGTGCCGGCACCAAGAGTCGAACTCGGGACCTACTGATTACAAGTCAGTTGCTCTACCAACTGAGCTATGCCGGCTAATTGTGGTGCCCGAACCCGGAATCGAACCAGGGACACGAGGATTTTCAATCCTCTGCTCTACCAACTGAGCTATTCGGGCAACTAACTAAGTGTTAGTTATCTACTGCAAACTAGGTATTAACTTGGTAATCAATGCCTGTCTCGTCTGGAGTGCGCACATAGTATAGTGATGGATTTTATCGTGCAAGTGGTTTTTTAAATGTTTTCACTCGTTCGGCTAGTTAATGTGCAAAATGATGCTTTTTTATCGATTTTAACCCCAGAAAGTGGTTTATCAGCATTAATCACCAAGAATAAAGTCATAGATACTTGCTGACGATTACATAAAAAGTAATCAGAAAATTGAATTTGTCGTTTCTTGATCTGCATTAGACCGATTTTTAACTAAATAGTTAGAGTTTTGGCTTTAACGGCCAGCTCGAGTCGTTGATAGTTCACTTCTTTACATGTAAAGAAGTGAACTTTTTATAGCGCATTTTATCTTAATTTAGGTTCACTGAAATGCGAGGACATTTACTCAACGGGAGAGAAGTGATTCAGATAGGTCTGAATTATGCCTGCTAATCTAACAACATTAATTGTCCAGCTATGTATAGCCGTTTAATTCAAGGCTGTGTTTATGGCATGTCGTTATGCTACATCAGTAAGCGATAACGCAATTTGCACTCACCACAAACGCTGCCCGAAGCTCTTTTAATCTTATAAATTTTTTACCAGATATTAGCGCAGCTAGAGACAGAGTCTTTAACACTTGTGTCGCTTTGTTTCATAAAAATTAAACCGGTTAGTTTGAAGAATGTTAACGACGGACGAACAACCGGGCTTGATGATATTTGATCAGTAGTGACTACAATTGATATATGTTTAATTAGAGCTTGCTTAATTATGCGGTCATTCTCTATCTTAAAATCTATTAATTCTATTTTATAGAACGATTTTGGCTATTTTTACTGATTTTCTTTCCCAAAATTAACGTTAAAATGTTGTGACTTGTTTAGAGGAAAGTAAGACATGTTAAAAAACACTCCGACTGGCTATGGTTTAGTGACCATTATGATTCATTGGTTGTCCGCCATCGCTGTTATTGGTCTATTTAGCGTCGGCTATTGGATGGTAGATCTTACCTACTATAGTAGTTGGTACCAAACGGCACCACATTTTCATAAAAGTGTCGGTCTGCTTTTACTTGGATTAACACTATTGAGGTTTGTTTGGCGGACCATATCACATGCTCCTAGTCCATTATCGAACCATCAGCCATGGGAAAAACGTGCGGCTAAGTGGGCGCATACTGCTCTTTATACGTTAATGTTACTCATTATGTGTTCAGGAATTATGATTTCGAC
>NZ_JACJER010000198.1:0-5739 GCF_014164185.1 Shewanella sp. SG44-6
ATTGTCCGTAAATACTTTGGCTAATTCCATTAGCACCATATCACCTGCGTTATGGCCGTATTTGTCGTTGACGCTTTTAAAATGGTCGAGATCGCACAGCAATACTGAGAGCGGTTCATGATTACGATCAATACGTGCTTTTTCTTGCTGTAATACCGCAGATGCATTGCGTCTGTTAGCGAGTTTTGTCAGCGGGTCGCTCATGGCTAATTGTTGATATTTTTCGCTTAATTCGAGCACATTGCGGTAAAACTGCATGCTTGAATATTCGTATAATGCAGATAAAAATGTCATGGTTAAAAATGACAGTATCAGGCGAAGTTTAAATTCTGGGGTATAAGCTTCATGTGCAACAAGATGCTGCGGTAAAAACATGATGATGCAGACGATGCAGAGAAATATAGCCAGGTTAATTAAGCCTAAACGAAAGCCTAAAACATAAACTGAAACGGGTGCCACAATAAAAATCCATAAAGGACCCGTTTGTGCGACTCCGCCACTAAAGACTAAGTAGAACATTAATAAATACAGTGAGTAAATGATGATAATCGCACTGACTTTAATATTGAATTTTTTTAACGAAAACAAGGAGATTAGATAGGTGGTACAGGCAACAAGGAGAATGAGGGTTAAGGTGTTGTTGTTACCCAATAAGCTAAGTAAGCACATACCGCCTGTGATAGAGGCTCCTACCAATGAAAATAACTTAATCACCCTAGCATGCAGTAGGTTACCGTTACTTTTACTTTGATCATTGATGGATGCAAGCAATTGTTAATCCTTAATCTCATTGAATTATCAGTTCCATCGCAAACCATTTTTGGGGATGCAGAAACAATACAAGGTTGTGATCAATGGGTATGCATTTGGATTGCGCTAACGGGTTATTTATCTTAAGACACCTTGTAATTAAAGTGTACCTTAATTGTTAATTAAGGTGTATTTATATTGTGTAGTCATACGGATAAAAACATGATAATTAACTAGGTTTCCTCTAATATCATGCTCATTGAATATTCTCTTCAGCCATTCTTTATCATTATTGCTTGCGGTAATATTTCAATTACAACATATGAGATAACCTTTTAGTGAGGGACAACTAAATGCACACTTTTCAAACGGTATATCAAGATAGTCACTGGGTTACTCCTTTGCCGCAACATGCTGACACAACTCTGGTGTTGGCCTTTGGTTCGCCTGAGCTCATGTTAGACAATAAGCTTAATGATGAGCTATCAAGCGCTTTCCCAAATGCACAGATAGTTGGCTGCAGCACTAGTGGTGAAATCCAAGATGATTGTCTGTACGACAACAGTATATGTGTTACTGCGATTGATTTTGATCACACCCAAGTGCACGTCGTCAGCCATTCGATAAATCAATTTGCGCATTGCGCTGAATTGGCAAAGCAGTTGGTAAGCCAATTACCTCTTGAAGGACTCAAACATGTTTTAGTTATTTCTGATGGCCATTTAGTGAATGGTTCTGAACTGGTTGATGGTTTACAGCAATACTTGCCTCAAGGCGTCATGGCAACGGGTGGCTTAGCTGGCGATGGTGAGCGTTTTAGCCAAACCACGGTATGGCACAATAAACGCATAGAAAGTGGCCTGATTGTGCTGGTTGGACTGTATGGTGAACGGTTATCTGTTGGTTGTGGCAGTTTAGGCGGATGGCGTCCATTTGGGCCTAAGCGCCTGATCACTAAATCGACAAATAATGTACTTTATGAACTTGATGGTCGACCAGCATTAGATTTGTATAAAGAATTTTTAGGTGAGTTTGCCAGTGATTTACCTGCATCTGCTTTGTTATACCCGTTGGCGTTACAACAACACGGTGAGCAAGAACATGTAGTTCGGACCATATTATCAATTGATGAATTACAAAAAAGTATGTTGTTCGCTGGTAACATGCCCGAAGGTGCAACCTGCCAGTTAATGCATTCTAATTATGAGGACTTACTCGATGGTGCTCAACTTGCGGCAGATCAAGCTGGAGCGTGTTTTAAAGGAACGCCGCCAGAATTAGCCATATTAATCAGTTGTGTCGGTCGCAGATTAGTTTTAGGGCAGCATGTTGAAGAGGAATTAGAAATTATTAAAGAAGGCTTACCAGCAAAATGCGCTATTTCAGGCTTTTACTCGTATGGTGAAATATCGCCTATTCAATCTATTGGTCGGTGTGGTTTACATAATCAGACCATGGCTGTGACGTTACTTTCTGAGAAATAGTGATATTAACCATGCATAAACTGCTATTACGCCAGCTTAAGCGTAACCCAAGAGACGAGTTATTTATTTCAGAAAATGATGCTCTTTTGAATTCAATATCCGATGCTTATACGCAACATGATCAAAGCGTAAAAATGTTAGAGCGTTCTTTATATCTTATTTCCAATGAGTTAAACGATCGTAACCAAACCTTAAAAGACCAGCTAGCCATGATGAAACAGGTTCAAGACAAGCTTGAACATTCTATTGGTTTATTAAATGCAACCGTTAATTCCACTGGTGAAATTTTATTTGTCTATGGATTAAATGGCGAGCTGATGTCATTTAATACTATGGGGCAGGATTTTATTGACGAACTCGGTTTTACATTAGATTCACATTGGGAGGACCTTCTTGGCATTTTCAAAGATAAAAATCATATGTTATCGATTATTGATAATCTCAACCGAGACCCATTTCAATACTTAAGTGGCACCATTGAGTTGCTCGATAAACGCTTCTTTGACTTTAGGTCTCTCCCACAAATTCAAGACGATCAAATTTATGGTCGAGTGTGGTGCTTTCGCGATGTGACAACGCAAAAGCAGTATGAGGCGACAATTGAATATCATGCTTTTCATGATTCGCTTACCGGGTTACCAAATCGTGCATTGTTATTGGACAGAATTAGTCATTCAATTGCCACCAGTAAAAGAGAACATAAAAAGCTTGCGGTATTATTTTTAGATTTAGATGACTTTAAAAAGATTAATGATACAGAAGGTCATGACGCTGGTGATTTATTGTTGAAAGAAGTGGTAAGACGACTGCAAACACGCTTACGAGAATTTGATACTTTATCCCGCCAAGGCGGTGATGAGTTTATTATTGTATTAGAACAAATCGAGTCAGAAATGACCATAAAACAGGTCTGCCAAGACTTGTTAGCATTAATTAAACAGCCTTTTACTATCGGTTCGCGTCAGTTCGTTGTGACATCGAGTATCGGTATCTCACTGTTTCCTAATGATGATGACAATGCTAATGCGCTGATCCGCAAAGCAGATTTAGCCATGTATGAGTCAAAGTCATTAGGTAAAAATAGCTTCCATTTTTACAGTCAGGCGCTTGAGAAAGAAGCTTTAACCCAACTTGCTATTGAGCAAGAGCTGCGAAAGGCCATTGAAGATAATGTCCTGCATTTAGTGTATCAACCTAAAGTTGATTTACGCACAATGAAGATTGTCAGCGTTGAGGCACTATGCCGCTGGACGCAGCAAGATGGCACTGTTGTACCACCTGATGTGTTTATTACAATCGCAGAGCAAACTGGGTTAATTATTGATATTGGTTGTGTGGTGATTTCTAAAGCCTGTTTACAGTTAGCAACCTGGCGAGATGCAGGTATCACTGAGTTAGCTATTTCCATTAATTTAAGCTGTATTGAGTTTCAAAATGAAGCGCTCATTGCACACCTCATTGATTGCTTAAATCATCATCAATTAGAAGGTAAATATCTGATTATTGAATTAACGGAATCGATTTTTATGGAAGATAAATTCAATGTCAAAGACATTATGCTTAGGCTTAATCAGTATGGCATTACTTTCGCGCTTGATGATTTCGGTAAAGGTTATTCATCATTTAGTTACCTACAGTTTTTACCGTTGCATTATCTGAAAATTGATAAAGCTTTTTTACAATACGTTGAGAGCAGCAGTTCATCGGCAGCCATTGCCAAGACCATTATCGATATTGGTCATAATCTTGGTTTAAAAGTTATCGCAGAAGGGGTAGAGGGCCAGTTTATGCTGGATTACATTAAGACCTATAAATGCGATTTAGCTCAGGGGTTTTATCTGTACAAGCCAATGTTACCCGACGCTATCGCATCCATATATCTTGCCAATCATGCTTCTGTTGATGCTTAAAAGTGACAGTAAGCTATGACGAATTAGGTTGATTACCTACACAATCTCAACGCGCAACCACTCAGCACTTAAGCGTGGTTGCTGTTGAGTTTATTTGCGGGTCATTTTAACTGCTTATTATTAGCTATTATCGTCTTCGGATAGCGTTGCTAACCAGGGGAGCAGGGCGCTAATAGTGTTGATTTGAGTTGTGGCAGATTCGGCTTGGTAACCATAAATACGAATGCCAAATATTACCGTCATTAACTGGGCCGCGTAGGCTTTTGCTTGTATTTGGGGATAATATTCACTGAGGTAATCAAGGTAAATATGTTCAATTTTAGTCAGTTGGGCGCTGGCAAATTGATAAAGTTGATTCCCTTGTGATGCCAGCTCTAGCTGGGTTTTTATCAAAAAGCAGCCGCAATAATCACATGACCTTGATTGTTCAATTAGAGTATTTAACATCTGCTTAATTGCGTTGTTTACGCTGCTGGCATTGGCCATCGATAAGTGAATCGCTTCAACGGAAAAGGTGGCATAACGCGCTAGCGCAGCTTGGAATAAACCTTCTTTACTCTCAAATTCATAATATAAGCTGCCGGGCTTTAATCCGGTGGCTTTGGTTATTTGCTGAATACTTGTTGCGGCATAGCCATTTTGCCAAAACAAGGTAATCACCTTGTCTAATACGTCTTCTCTTGCAAAATTTTTTTTAGCCATGACATCGTTCCTCAACCATTTCTTGGTTGATAATATCACTACTTGAATGGTTGTTCAAAAACTGCTTGTGTCTTCAGTGGAAAATGTCTATCTTGAATGCCTGTTCAGAAAAGAGTTTATGCAGATTATCTTGGCTAGCTTAAGTCCGTTACATGATGACGGTATCAATCTGCCCTTTAAGGAATCCTAATTATGTTAAGGCAAGTCTTTGTTGTGTCATTGTTGGCACTGCTTAGTGTTATTACATTCACTACTCGCGCAGGCGAATTTTCAGTTTTTCGTGAGTTAGATAAGCAACATCCACCCGGCAATGTTGCAGTATCAGCTAATGGCCGGGTGTTTATGAGTAATCATCACTTTTACGGTGTAGATTCGAGAATAGTGGAGCTTAACAAAGACGGTTCGATAGTCGATTATCCTGATACTGAGTTTAATCAGCATCTTAATCCTGTTTTGGGTGTAGTCGTTGATGAACAGGGGATTTTATGGATGCTCGAAACGGCCTCTGCTGAAGGGGTTGACCGCCAATAGACAAGGTGTTGCCATTAATCACAGTATCAACATCTTCTGGGCGGGTATAAATACTGCCATCGAGCACTCTTTTTGCTGAGCCTGTCGTTAAGTTAACCACGATTAATCCTGCATTACTGCCACCAGCGGGATCTGTGATGTATACCGCTTCATGCTTTCTATCTACCGCAAGATCATTTAAAAATGAGTTTTCAGGCAATACAGGAGCCTTTAAAGTAATCATTTTGTATAAGCTGTTTTGTTGAATATCCCAACCAATAAGTCGGCCAACCCCTTCAGCAGAGGCCGTTTCGAGCATCCATAAAATCCCCTGTTCATCAACGACTACACCCAAAACAGGATTAAGATGCTGATTAAACTCA
>NZ_JACJER010000199.1:0-5506 GCF_014164185.1 Shewanella sp. SG44-6
TATAGGTTAAGCCAATATGATGCACTGCAACGGTGAGAAGCGAGGCCAGTAAAGGCTGCCAGCGTAAGTAAATTAAAAACACACCCATAGAAGCAAAAATATGAAAATGCATTTCAATCATGCCCATTTGGCTTTGGATCAGCAACGCAGAGACGGTCATCATGATCACAGCACCAACAATCGCAAATAACTCAGTCCCCTTTAGCAGACTATAGCTAAGCTGTACTATGACTAAAATCGCGACTGCCGAAAAGGTACTGAAAGTCAGCATTTTTGCGCCAAAGAAACCGCTAATAAACAATAATGGCGCTTGCAACATTAAAATTTGATATATGTGTGAATCGTGTTTTTTTAACAGTTCAATTGTGTATTTATCACTCATAGACATGCCTAAGTTTCAGAGGAAATAATTTGCTTAAGTTCAAGCAACATTTTTTGAGTTGAAAGCTGCTGGGACGTGTAGATCCGCTTGACCGCCCCATTAGGCGACAATAAAAACAACTTGCCGACATGATTAATGCTGGCGAGCTCAAGGTTAATATTTTCCGATAAACGTCTATCGAGTTGCTGTAAAGCATCGTCAGACAATGACGCACTCACAAAACGCGGTGAGATATCATCTATTATGCTTTTACGAACTGCCAGAGTGTCATTGTTGGGGTCAATCGTCACAAACATAAATTGCACCTCAGCTCCAGTTAACAAAGCATCCTGCTGTATGTGTTGCTCCAATTGCATCATTTGTTGGATCCTTATCGGGCAAATTTCAGAGCACGATAAAAAACCCATAAATAAATAAGTGTATCCTGCAGAAGAGGCAGGAAAGTGATGAATGTGCTTGTCAACGCCTTGCCAACTAAAGCTCAGCTGTTCGCTGTCATTGCTACTAATGCCATATGCCTGCTCATTGGCAGACCATTGGCTAACCACCATCAATATAGGCACAAGACCTAAGGTGATAAAAATCAGCACTATTGCAATCGCTACTCTTTTTAAATGCATAAGTTCATATCAATCAGCATAAAATCATTATAGTCACTATTTTATATTTGCCCATAGTGCCCTCAGGCATCATTAATAAGTGAGCCCATTACATTTTTTACCATAGCCGCCACAATACGGTTCAAAATGAGCTTTAGGTTCATTCAATGAATAAATTAATTTTTTAATAGTAGTATAAGTATCACAAAGGCAAATGTTCAGTAACGGAAGTAATCTAGAGTCTGCTGAGCTATAAAGGCTGTTTTAGCAACAAACTATTGGTCCATAGCTCAAACCGTGAGTGATCTAGTTTCGTTGTGTCGTTACGCTGTATAAAAAGCCAATAACGCTGTAGAAATGGCCAACAAGGTTACCAAAGGGTCGACTAAAAGTATTTTACTCATTGTTGAGCGAATTTTGCTTAGATTGCCAGGCAGCAATCGCCTCGCTTAACACGCTTTAATCTCGAAAAAATTTAACCAAAAATAGATCAACCGCCTATCAAAGGTAATAGACACAATTAGCATAAAAAAACACCTAAACCCGCAATAGGTTTAGGTGCTCTTCACTCGAAAATTGACTTAACTTAACCTGAACTCGGGTTAACTTAGAGTGTAATAGCGTCAATCGCTTTTTTAGCTTGGCTTATCCCAGCTTCTGCAGCATCTGGACCCATGTTTAATGATTCAGCATAAACGGTTTCAACATCAGTAATCCCAATAAAACCAAGTACTGTGATTAAATAAGGCACTACGTGATCTGTGGTGCCACCTTTATGAGCCCCGCCGCGGGTGGTCACTATAATGGCACGCTTACCTTCAATCAAGCCAACTGGGCCGGTATCGGTATAAGTAAAAGTTACGCCAGCACGGGCAATGAAATCGATCCAACTTTTTAACGTAGTTGGTATGCTAAAATTGTACATTGGTGCAGCAATAACAATAGTGTCATGAGCTTTAATTTCAGCCACTAATTCGTTCGATAGGGCTAATGCAGCTAATTGACGCTCAGACAAATCATCGCCACCACGAAGACCAGAAGCAATTTCACCATCTAACATTGGTACTGGTTCACTGCCTAAATCACGCACAGTAATTTGCGCACCTTTGCTGCTCCATTGTTGATTTAAATAATCAACTAATGCTGAAGATTGTGAATAACTGCCTAGAACGCTTGATTTTAAAATTAATACTTTTGCCATTGTTAAGTCTCACCCATATGTTTGTTAGGTCATATGGCTACACGCCTGACCAATTGAGCCAGTATATTAGTCTATAAAAAAGAATAAAAGTGCATTAATTTCGCAATAACATTCGATAAAATAGAAAGATATTAACTCAATCTACACTAGATGATTGTTGTGGCAAAGACACAAACTGGCCAGTGAACGTAGCGCACATGATCTCATCGCAATACAAGGCGACCTCTAAAGTCATCTTGACGCGTCTACCTCTGGTTAATGGAGTTAAATCGGTATAAGGCCAAATCACTTTAGCATAAGGCTGTTTAGTAACAGGCTTCAAATACCTTACTTTCGCATCAGCCAAGACAATGTCGCCATGAGCTTGTGACAACTGCTGCTGTAACCACACCATTCCCCATCCAGTTAGGGTCATTAAAGTATAAATGCTGCCAGCAAACATGGTGTGATGTAAGTTAATGTTGGGCTCAATTGGTGCGGTCACCTTTAAGCTATCTCCATTGAATAATACTGGAGTAATCCCCATAAATTTACTGACAGGAATAGTGTTGTGCCAAGTTTCACACAAGGTTTTAAGCAAGGCTGTGACCTTAGCGTCTGATTGCGCTTCAGTGAACGACATATCAATCATAACGGCATCCCTCCGATGGTTGATCTATGGTGACAATAGAACTGTACTATACCTGCAGATTGAAGGTTACAGGGCCATCATTGACCAACTCGACCTGCATATCTGCACCAAATTGACCTGTCTCGGTCATAACCCCTTGTTGACGGCAATACTCCACAAAAGCCAGATAAAGACTATCTGCTTGCTCGGGTGTTGCGGCACAAGAAAAACTCGGTCTTAAACCTTTACCAGTATCAGCTGCCAAGGTAAATTGTGACACCACTAATAATTTGCCACCAACTTGAGCCAGATTTAGATTCATCTTGCCATTTTCATCACTAAACACCCGATAGTTAATGACTTTCATGGCTAATTTAGCCATTTTATCAATATTATCTTCGCGCTCCACACCGAGTAGCACTAATAAGCCTTGGTCAATTTTGCCGACTATTGCGTCGTCTACCGAGACTGATGCGCGTTTAACACGTTGAATTAATGCAATCATAACCATCCTAAAAATATTCTATTTAGCGACATTTTTTGGATAACATCATATTAAATAGAACAACATTAACAAATTATTATTAAATGAAGCTGTTTATTAGCTGAACTTAGATGCCGCGTTATCTAAACGTAAAATGGCTTGGGTAACGGCTTGAAAAACGGCTTGATCCGTTAAGGCATGATATCCCGCGCTAACATGCTGATAATCTATAGATTGATGACCACACTCTTCAATAAACGCCGTTAATATATGTTGAGGACAAACCCAATCATATTCACCTTGGATTAATACTGTTGTGGCCTCAATAGCGCTTGCAAGTGTTTTAAATTGGCTATACACATCAAAAAAATGCTGTTGCACATAATGATGACCTATTCTCGCGCAGCTTAACGGTTGGGCGACCTCGCCCATAAACTGACTTGGCTGCGCTAATGCATATTCCCACATAAGCCAGTGTTGCACTGCATTTTCAACTACTTGTGGATTATGATGATTGAGAACAACTTGGTAAGCATTCATAAGGTGATCAATAGCAATGGCGGGACTATGTGTATCGGCCTGTGGTAAAGCCGTTGTAAGCTTGGGCTCAAGAACATCAATGAATCGTGCATATTGAGTATTAAAAAACTGGCTTGCACCATTAGGTCCATATAACCAATTTATGCCAAGTTGAGAGGGAATAAACATTCCCCATAACACTTGAGCGATCACGCGGCTAGGATACAAACCACTGTACAACCAAGCCAATGTCGCGCCAAAAGAACCTCCGGCTAAATACCATTGCTCAACATCAAAGGTGCACCTTAGCGTTTCAATATCAGCCACCAAATCCATTACTGTGTTGTGCAATAGACACCCAGATGGTAACGAGCGTCCCGCGCCGCGTTGGTCAACAAAATAAATATGAAACCCTGTACTAACAAATAAGCTTAGCTCACTCCGGCAACAACCTGCACCCGGGCCGCCGTGTAAATACAATAATGCTGGGCCCTTTTCGCAACCATATTCAGCAACATGTAATTGATGACTGTTACCCACATCAACAAATTGCTGTTGAATAAATAGCGGTAATTCAGTCATCAAGATTAATACTTATCAGTTGAGGAAACCGATCCAGTAGACGGCTTATCAACTACTAAAGGATCATGCACATTGTGTAGGCTTTGCTTTTCAGTCTCTGAAAATATTTCGGCTTTAAGATCTTCTGCAATGACAGATAAGCCCTCTAAATATTCTGGTAAAGCCGCGGTAATTTCAGCACCAAGCAAAACAATAATCCACGATAAATATACCCAAACAAATAAAATAGGAATAACCGCCAGCGCCCCATATATCGCTTCGTAACTTGGAAATTGAGTCACATAAAACGCAAAGCCTTTTTTACCGGCTTCAAACAAAACTGCTGCAACAATGGCCCCTAATAAGGCATGTGAAAACTGCACTTTTTTATTCGGTACCACCATGTACAACAGTAATATTGAGGCCGCAGAAAACAGTAACGGCAGGCGTTCAACAATCCACGGCACTAATCCAGACAACTCACTGCCAGTTACCACCTCTAATGACACAACATATGAGGTTGCCACCAAACTAGCACCAATAAGCACAGGACCTAGGGTCAATACCATCCAATACATTGAAAAAGAAACAACATATGAGCGTTTATCAGTAATTCGCCAAATATTATTGAGCGCTTTATCAATAGCGGAAATCAGCATAATAGCAACGAACACTAACGCAATAATACCGACAAAAGTGCCTTTAGATGCATTGGCAACAAACTCATTAATATAAACTTGAACCGTATCCCCTGCAGCAGGGATAAAATTATTATAAATAAACCCTTCAATGTTACCTCTAATGCCTTTAAACACCGGAAAAGCCGATAACATCGACATGGTGACGGCGATCATAGGCACCAATGACAGCAGGGTCACATAAGCTAAATGCCCTGCGCGGATATTAATTTGATCTTCTGTCAGCCGTTGTTTGAGATGGAGTAGAAACTGCCAAATCCCACTCAAAAAAGCCACAATAGGGCTGTAATTAAACTTTTTGGGCATAATAATCCTTATTTAATACCTCGTTAGTGGAGATAACATTTGTATTAAGTCACTAACTTCGTACAATGTTATAACATATTAGTCATCGAATAATGGAGCACATTGCCCGCCGAACCTTGTTGTGACATCAATTTGCTCCATTATTC
>NZ_JACJER010000019.1:0-51855 GCF_014164185.1 Shewanella sp. SG44-6
ATTAACGAGCAAACCTTAAGTTTTTTACCACGTTTACTCGTGACCTTATTTGCATTGATGTTTTTAGGCCACTGGCTAGTGCAAACTATGATGGATTTCTTCTATGAGATGGTCAACCTCATCCCACAGGTTATAGGTTAAGTTGTGGATATTTTGTTTGATGAAATCAGTCAAACAATTGCGGCCTATCTTTTGCCTTTTTTTCGTATTTCATCCATGTTGATGGTAATGGCTGTGTTTGGCGCAAATACTACACCCGCTCGAGTTCGGCTGATGTTATCTGTTGCGATAACTATGGCCGTTGCGCCTATGCTGCCTCCTATTGAAAATATCGAGCTAATGGCATTAGGTTCCGTTTTTGTGATTGCTCAGCAAATTTTGATCGGGGTCACTATGGGTTTTGTCACCTTAATGGTGATGCAAACTTTTGTGTTAACGGGGCAAATTATTGGTATGCAAACCAGTTTAGGTTTTGCCTCTATGGTAGATCCAGGATCCGGTGAGCAAACACCCGTAGTGAGTAACTTTTTTCTATTGCTCGCCACATTAATTTTTTTAGCCGTAGATGGACATTTATTGATGTTGCGGATGTTGGTAGCCAGTTTTGAAACGATTCCAATTTCAAATCAAGGCATATCAATTGCTAATTACCGTGCCCTTGCTGATTGGGGCAGTTTCATGTTCGGCTCAGCCTTAACGATGTCGATTTCTGCGATTATTGCTTTACTACTAATCAATTTATCCTTTGGTGTGATGACTCGTGCATCGCCGCAATTAAATATTTTTTCGATTGGTTTTCCGGTCACTATGGTTAGCGGTTTATTGATTTTATGGTTAACGCTAGCCCCGATCATGGCGCATTTTGATGAGGTGTGGTTAGCTGCACAGCTGCTAATGTGTGATCTACTGCTACTTCAATGTCAAATTGATGGCTCAGTGGTTTTTTAGGGAGCATAGATGGCAGAAAATGATAGCAGTCAAGAACGCACCGAGGAACCTACAGGGAGGCGACTTGATCAAGCGCGTGAAAAAGGTCAAGTCGCCCGCTCTAAAGAGTTAGGTACTGCAGCTGTATTGCTTGCTGCATCGATAGGGTTTTCGATGACAGGACCTGCTATCGCCAAAAGTCTCTACACCATTATGAAGCAAGTGTTTTCAATGGAACGCGATCAAATTTTTGATACTAATTCCATGTTTCGGGTTTGGGGCGTTGTTGGCAATGAGCTTGCTTGGCCGTTGATCAGCTTTATTGCTTTATTGGCATTCGTGTCTTTTCTGGGGAATATTGCCTTAGGCGGTATGTCTTTTTCAGTCAAAGCCTTTATGCCAAAAGGTAGTAAAATGAATCCGATGAGTGGCTTTAAACGCATGTTTGGTACTCAAGCCTTAGTTGAACTTACAAAGGGTATCGCTAAATTTTCTGTGGTAGCGTTATCTGCATATTTCCTTCTTAGTTTTTATTTCTATGATATTTTGACTCTGTCTAGCGATCATCTTCCTGGTAATGTTTATCACGCCTTAGATTTGTTGATTTGGATGTTTATTTTACTGTGTAGCTCTATGCTATTGATTGTTGTTATTGATGTGCCATTTCAAATTTGGAATCATAACAAACAGTTAAAAATGACCAAGCAAGAAGTAAAAGATGAATATAAAGACACTGAAGGTAAGCCTGAAGTTAAAGGCCGCATAAGACAAATGCAGCAAGAGCTGGCGCAACGACGCATGATGACTGAGGTACCTAATGCTGATGTTATCGTGGTCAACCCAGAGCACTATGCTGTGGCGGTTAAATACGATGTAAGTCGTTCTTCTGCCCCCTTTTTAATCGCTAAAGGGGTCGACGATGTTGCTTTTAAAATACGTGAAATTGCTCGTGAACATAATGTTGCTATTGTTTCTGCTCCACCACTTGCCCGTGCTATTTACCACACAACTAAAATAGACCAGCAAGTTCCAGAAGGCCTATTTACTGCAGTAGCACAAATACTCGCGTATGTTTTTCAGCTAAGACAATATCAAAAAGGCAAAGGTCGTCGGCCTAAACCCATTCCTATTAATCAACCTATTCCTGATGATTTAAAACATTAATCAACCCTATATCAGTCAAATCGCGACATTATGAATGATGCTATAACTAATAGTGGCTTAGTTTTTGCTTTGTAGATTTATTAGCGTCAAATAAAAACATAGTATTTCGCAATAGACTATACAAAGGGTTCCCCTCTATGGATGCAAAAGCAGCTTTCGGGCAGTTTAAACAAATAAGACCATCGACATTTAAAGGTATCGGTACACCTTTATTGGTACTTGCTGCGCTTGGGATGGTAGTTTTACCCATTCCTGCTTTTTTACTCGATATCCTATTTTCATTCAATATCGCGTTAGCATTAGTTGTGTTACTTGTTGCTATTTATTCAGACAGACCCCTTGATTTTGCTGCATTTCCGACAGTCTTACTGGTTGCTACTTTATTAAGACTCGCGCTTAACGTTGCCTCCACCCGTATTGTATTGCTCGAAGGTCATAATGGTGGTGATGCTGCGGGTAAAGTGATTGAAGCCTTTGGTTCTGTAGTTATTGGCGGAAACTATGCGGTTGGTTTAGTGGTGTTCATTATTCTTATTATCATTAACTTTGCTGTGGTAACTAAAGGTGCGGGGCGTATTGCTGAGGTGAGTGCTCGATTTACCTTGGATGCTATGCCGGGTAAGCAAATGGCCATTGATGCTGATTTAAATGCTGGCACCTTAACCCAAGACCAGGCGCGTATTCGCCGTGCTGAAGTGACTCGTGAAGCCGACTTTTATGGTGCGATGGACGGTGCTTCAAAGTTCGTTAAAGGTGATGCTATCGCCGGTATTATGATTCTTGTCATCAATATACTCGGTGGCTTTGTGATTGGTATCGTTCAGCATGACCTTGATTTTTCTAGTGCAGTAGAAATTTATACTTTGCTGACCATCGGTGATGGCTTGGTTGCGCAAATTCCCGGTTTATTATTATCAATTGCAGCCGCGTTAATGGTAACGCGTCAAAATGAATCTGGTGATATGGGCCAAATGATGTTTAGTCAGATGTTTGACAGTCACAAATCATTAGCCATTGCTGCTGGGTTACTGTTTATCATGGGTATTGTGCCTGGAATGCCTCATGTGGCATTTTTGACCTTCGCATTTATTACTGCTGGTGCAGCGTACTTTGTCTACAAGCGGAATGTTGACAAAAAACAAGCGGCACTGACACTGGCGACCAAAGGGCCAGTAGAAGCTAGAGATAAAGAACCTAAAGAGTTAAGTTGGGATGATGTGCGCCATGTTGATACTATCGGTCTGGAAGTGGGATATCGGTTAATTCCATTGGTTGATAAGTCTCAGGGTGGTGAGTTATTAGGCCGAATTAAAGGTGTGCGTAAAAAATTGTCACAAGAATTAGGTTTTTTAGTGCCAGCGGTGCATATTCGTGACAATCTAGACTTATCGCCAAATGCATATCGTATTTCCTTAATGGGTGTGGTGGTAGGTGAGGCTGAAGTTAGACATGATTGTGAGCTAGCGATCAATCCTGGTCAGGTTTACGGTAAGCTTGACGGTATTGACACCCGAGACCCCGCTTTTGGTTTAGAGGCGGTGTGGATCACACCAGAACAACGTGAACATGCACAAACATTAGGTTATACCGTCGTCGATACCGCAACGGTTGTGGCAACGCATATTAGTCAGTTATTGAGTAATAATGCAGCCAAACTATTAGGTTATGAAGAAGTGCAGCAGTTAATGGATATGCTGAGCAAGAACTCGCCTAAATTAGTCGATGGTTTTGTGCCTGATATTATGCCGTTGGGTTCGGTTGTTAAAGTCATGCAAAACTTACTTAACGAAGGTGTCTCGGTTCGTGATTTACGCACCATAGTGCAGACATTATTAGAGTACGGCACCAAGAGTAATGATACCGAAGTCTTAACTGCAGCAGTGCGTATAGCGCTAAAACGCATGATAGTACAAGAAATCTCTGGGCCTGAACTTGAAATACCTGTCATTACATTGGCGCCAGAGTTGGAACAAATGTTGCATAAGTCTATGCAGGCGACTGGCGGTGAAGGACCGAATATTGAACCCGGCCTTGCAGAACGCATGCAGCAGTCATTGTTAGATGCTGCACAGAAGCAAGAAATGGTAGGGCAACCAGCCATTTTATTGACCTCTGGTATGTTGAGGTCAACGCTGTCCAGATTTGTTAAATACACTATTCCAAATTTACGAGTGATTTCTTATCAAGAAATACCCGATGAGAAACAAATTAGAATTGTTTCTGCTGTTGGCCAATAGTGATAACGTCAGTTTATTGAGGTGCATAAGTGAAAATTAAACGATTTTTTGCCAAAGATATGCGCGAAGCATTGGCTCAAGTAAAAGAGACCTTAGGCTCTGACGCTGTCATTATGTCAAATAAAAAAGTAGCAGGTGGAATCGAAATTGTCGCCGCAGTCGATTATGATGAACCTAAGGCTTCTATTGCATCGCAAGCGCCAACGACTAGCTTTATGGATGTCAGTGAGGATCGCGTCTCAATAGGCGCTAAGCCTGTAATGAAAGCTCAATCTAAGGTAAATCCGCCACCGGAAGCAGATTCTCTTCAAGCATTGCTTGAAAAACAGCATAATCGCATGAAACAACAGATGTCTGTTCGCCAAGATGAACCTGAATTACCTGAGTGGGCGCGTCAATTACAAGGGGCAAAGACAGCTAAGCCTACATCGACGTTAAAAGCGCCGGTCGCGCCTGAACACGCTAAAAAAACCAATAGAAATCAATCTGATGATATGGACGCGTTACGTGAAGAAATGGCTTCATTACGTAACTTATTGACTCATCAAGTGTCATCGTTAATGAAAGACCAAAAAAAGCGTACCGATCCAGTTGGTGCTATGCTTGAAAGTAAATTGATTGCCGCAGAGTTTTCTCCTGCAGTTGCTGCTAAACTAGCAGGATTGAGTCAACATTATACGCCAGCCGACTTGGTAAGAGCGCTACCGCAAAGCTTAGCTAACTTACTCGATAACCAAGGTGATGATATTGTCAAACGTGGTGGTGTGGTCGCTTTTGTTGGCCCAACAGGTGTAGGTAAGACGACTTCTTTAGCTAAAATAGCAGCTCGATTTGCTGCCCATCATGGCCCCGAGCAGGTGGCATTGATTACCACAGATCATTATCGTATTGGTGCCTATGAGCAATTAGCAACTTATGGCAAAATAATGGGCTGTCCGGTGAAGCAAGCACATGATTTAGCCGAATTAGAACAAATTCTTTATCAATTTAGGAATCGTAAGTTAGTATTAATCGATACCGCCGGTATGGGGCAGCGAGATATGCGCTTATATCAGCAACTTGATAATTTGACGGCAAATAGTAGGATCCCCATTCGGAGTTACTTAGTCTTGTCAGCGACAGGCCAGCGCCGTGTCTTACAAGATGCTGTAGAACATTTTAAACGTATTCCATTAGCGGGTGCGATTTTAACAAAATTAGATGAATCAATATCAATTGCAGGTGCATTGAGCGTATTGATTCAAAATGAGTTACCATTAAGCTATGTTACTGACGGTCAACGTGTTCCTGAGGACATGAAAGTCGCAGATACACTAGAGCTAGCCAAGAAAGCTCTCGCGGCGTTAAATGAAACTGAACAACAATTATCACAAGACACAGTGTGGTCTAATGACACAGCCTATGCATTTGAGTAAAGATATGACTCGGGATCAAGCAAGTGGTTTACGTATGATGAATCATCCAAATAACGATAAAGTTAAAGTAATTGCCGTATCCGGTGGTAAAGGCGGAGTTGGTAAAACAAGTGTGTCAATTAATACTGCGGTAGCATTAGCCGAAAAGGGCAAACGTGTATTAGTACTTGATGCCGATTTAGGTTTAGCCAATGTCGATGTGATGCTCGGGATACGTGCTGAGAAAAATTTATCTCATGTTTTGTCAGGTGATGCCGAATTAGATGACATCATTGTACGCGGACCCAAAGGTATCGGTATTGTTCCTGCTACATCAGGTTCACAAGCGATGGTTGAATTGACACCAGCACAACATGCCGGCTTGATCCGTGCATTTAGTGAAATGCGGACTCAGTTTGATATTTTAATTGTTGATACTGCTGCCGGTATATCAGATATGGTGCTGAGTTTTTCTCGTGCATCACAAGATGTATTAATTGTGGTTTGTGACGAACCAACATCGATTACCGATGCTTATGCGTTAATTAAGATACTAAGTCGTGAACATGGTGTGTTCCACTTCAAAATTGTGGCAAATATGGTACGTAGTTTACGAGAAGGTATGGAATTATTTGCTAAACTCAGTAAAGTGACAGATAGATTTCTAGATGTTGCATTGGAGTTGGTGGCAACCATTCCCTTTGATGAGAATTTACGTAAAGCAGTTCGTAAACAAAAACTAGTCGTTGAGGCTTATCCTAAATCACCTTCAGCCATTGCTTACCACGGATTAGCCAATAAAATTATGACTTGGCCTGTGCCACAGCAACCCGGTGGTCATTTAGAATTTTTTGTTGAACGTCTTGTACAACGTAAGCCGATACAAGAAGGAAGAACGGGTGAATAAAGCCGCAGCGTATACTCAGTTCGATAACAAAACGTCTATCATTGAACAGTATGCACCGTTGGTAAAAAGAATTGCTCATCATATGCTGGCAAGATTACCAGCATCGGTGCAACTTGATGACCTGTTACAAGCTGGAATGATGGGGTTGCTTGAGGCCTCATCAAAATTTGATAACAGCAAAGGTGCTAAGTTTGAAACTTTTGCTGGCATTAGAATTCGTGGAGCGATGATAGATGAAATTCGTCGTGGTGATTGGGTTCCACGCTCAGTTCACCGTAATAATCGTCGAGTTGCACAAGTAATTGATGAATTAGAGCAACAGCTTGGTCGTGATGCTTATGATACTGAAATTGCTGAAAAGCTTGAAATGTCGCTCGATGAGTACCATCATATCTTAAATGATGTTTCTGTTGGTAAAATCATAGGCATAGAAGATCTTGGTGTTTCGCAAGATGTGTTAATCACAGATAATGAATCGCCAGATGAGGCCTTTGACTCGCTTGCTGAAATTCAATTCCAATCTGCATTGGTTGAAGCAATTAAGACATTGCCAGAAAGAGATGCGTTAGTGTTGTCGTTATATTACAACGAAGCATTAAATTTAAAAGAAATCGGTGCCATCCTTGATGTTAGTGAATCGCGTGTAAGCCAGATATTAAGTCAGGCAATGCTCAGATTAAAAGCTAAACTCAAGCATTGGACACAAGAATAATAACTTATTTAGAGCAAACGAGTGTCAGCTCACCGGAGGAAACCTTGGACAAGAATATGAAGATTCTTATTGTTGACGATTTTTCAACAATGAGGCGTATCATTAAGAACTTGTTGCGAGATTTGGGATTTAATAATACCCAAGAAGCAGATGATGGCTCAACAGCCCTACCTATGTTACAAAAAGGCGATTTTGATTTTGTAGTAACAGACTGGAACATGCCTGGAATGCAAGGTATTGATTTACTTAGAGCAATCCGTGCAGATGATTCGTTAAAGCATTTACCCGTATTGATGGTAACCGCAGAAGCCAAGCGTGAACAAATTATTGCTGCAGCGCAAGCTGGGGTAAATGGTTATGTGGTAAAGCCTTTCACCGCCGCAACGTTAAAAGAAAAGTTAGATAAAATCTTTGAACGACTCGCATAAGCAAGGATAAGTCATGCAGGCATCAATATCGGGGTTAATCACTCTCGAACAGGCCCAAGAACTTGTTGAATTGCTTACCTTAGGTCAGCAAGATAAAGCTGATGACGTCATCAGGGAGCTTGCTACACCATTGCAGCGTGAGCTTTTTGAAGAAGTGGGTAAGTTAACTCGACAACTTCATAGTGCATTAAAAGATTTTCAAATTGATAACCGTTTATCTGAATTAGCCAATACCGAAATTCCGGATGCTAAAGAAAGATTAAACTACGTTATCGATATGACAGAGCAAGCTGCTAATAAAACCATGGATGCAGTTGAAGAATGTCTACCTTTGGCCGATACCATTATCAGTAATATTCAATCAGTAACGCCAATGTGGGATAAATTGATGCGTCGTGACATCGAGTTGGGTGAGTTTAAATCACTTTGCCATGATGTTCAGCAGTTTATGTTACACAGTGAAAATGATTGTAATCGTCTTCGAGAGCTATTAAATCAAATTTTAATGGCGCAAGACTTCCAAGACTTAACTGGCCAAATGATCCGTCGAGTGATTGATTTAGTTCGTGAAGTAGAAAGTAATTTAGTTTCAATGCTAACGGTGTTTGGTGATCATATTACTGAGTCATCGCCAACGATAAACGATAATAAAATAGAAGCAGAAGGCCCCATCATGAATGCAGAACTGCGTGAAGATGTGGTGACAGGTCAGGATGAAGTAGACGATCTGCTATCAAGTCTGGGTTTCTAATTAGGAGTCAATTTAATGTCCTTTGATGTTGATGAAGAGATACTCCAGGACTTTTTAATTGAAGCTGGTGAGATTTTAGAGCTTCTACAAGAGCAGCTAGTTGCCCTTGAAAATAATCCTGATGACAGTGATTTACTTAATGCTATTTTCCGTGGATTTCATACTGTCAAAGGCGGAGCTGGTTTTTTAAGCTTAAAGCCGATGGTTGACGTGTGTCATGAAGCTGAAAATACGTTCGATTTATTGCGCACCGGAAAACGTGGCGTAAATGCAGAATTAATGGATATTATTTTGCAAGCGGTCGACGCCATTAATACAATGTTTGCTCAAACTCAACAGGGACAAGAACAAGACCCTGCCGATCCAATGCTACTTGCGAAACTCAAATTATTAAGCTCAGGTGCGCCATTACCCTCAGAGATGTCGGCTGCAGAACTTGAACCTATCGAAAATGTAGTTGAGGTTAACGAGCCTGAAGTTATTGAAGATGTGAGTTCTTTTACGGCAGAAACGTCTGATTCTGGCAGCATTGATGAAATTGATGAGTTAGAATTTGAAGCCTTGCTTGATGCCTTACACGGTTCAGGTAACAGTCCTGTTGCATCTAAATCTTCTGCAATAAAGAAAGACAATATTGACTCAAAACCAGCACCAGCAAAAAGCAGTGACGAAATTACCGATGACGAATTTGAAGCACTCTTAGATGAGTTACACGGCTCAGGTTCATTTAAAGCCAAAGACGAACCAGTGGTTGCCGCTAAACCTGCAAGTACACCAGTTGCTCAACCCGCAGTAGACTCAGATGAAATCACCGACGATGAGTTTGAACGTCTTTTAGATGAATTACACGGTAAAGGCACTGCCCCAGTAGCGAAAGTGCAATCAACTCCGGTTGCTGCAGAATCTGCTAAAGTGGTTACTCCTCCACCGGCAGCAAAACCCGCTCCGACTCCAGTTGCTAAGCCAGTTATGCCATCGACTCCAGCCGTTGTGCCAAAAGTTGAACCCTTAGCAGATAAAGCCCCAGTCAAAGCGTCGTCTGTGCCACAAGGTGAAACCACAGTTCGCGTAGATACCGCTCGTTTAGATCAAATCATGAATATGGTTGGTGAATTGGTATTAGTCCGTAATCGACTGGTGAGCTTAGGCATTAATCGTGAAGACGAGGAAATGTCAAAAGCACTTGCTAACCTTGATTTGGTGACCGCTGATTTACAAGGTGCGGTGATGAAGACGCGCATGCAACCTATCAAGAAAGTATTTGGTCGTTTCCCACGGGTTGTTCGAGATTTAGCGCGTACATTAAATAAAGAAATTGATTTAGTGATGATTGGTGAAGACACCGATCTTGATAAAAATTTAGTTGAGGCTTTAGCCGATCCTTTGGTCCACTTAGTGAGAAACTCAGTCGACCACGGTATTGAAATGCCGGTGACTCGTGAAGCAAATGGTAAATCCCGAACCGGTACTATTACCTTATCGGCTAGCCAAGAAGGTGATCACATCCTGCTGAAAATTGAGGATGATGGCGCTGGCATGGATCCTGAAAAGCTAAAACAAATTGCGATAAGTCGTGGTGTGCTCGATGAAGATGCCGCCTCGAGAATGACTGATAACGAAGCGTATAATCTGATTTTCGCTCCAGGGTTTTCAACTAAAGTTGAAATCTCAGACATTTCAGGCCGTGGTGTGGGTATGGATGTGGTGAAAACCCGCATAAATCAACTCAATGGTACTGTCTACATTGATTCGATGAAAGGTAAGGGCACCACACTTGAAATTAAAGTGCCGTTAACCTTGGCTATCATGCCAACCTTGATGGTTGATGTGTCTAATCAAGTTTTCGCTCTGCCATTATCGAGTGTTAATGAGATATTTAATTTAGATTTAACCAAAACCAATATTGTCGATGGTCAATTAACGGTTATTTTCCGTAATAAAGCCGTGCCATTATTTTATCTAGAACATTGGTTGCACAGTAAGAAATCGACATTTAAGCATGGTGATAAGAAGCATGGCCATGTTGTGATTGTTCAACTTGGTACGATGCAAATCGGTTTCGTTGTTGATGCATTAATTGGGCAAGAAGAAGTTGTCATCAAACCACTTGGCAGTATGTTACAAGGTACGCCAGGAATGGCGGGGGCAACAATTACATCAGATGGTGGTATTGCACTTATTTTAGATGTGCCAGGACTACTGAAACATTACGCCAAAAGCAAAAAATAAAAAAAGTTCCATTATTTAAGGAATTCAATGGCCATAAAAGTATTAGTTGTAGATGATTCTAGCTTTTTTCGACGTCGAGTCAGTGAGATTGTTAATAAAGATCCTGATCTCGAAGTCGTTGCTGTTGCTGTTAACGGTAAAGAAGCTGTTGAAATGGCTGCAAAGTTAAAGCCTCAAGTCATTACCATGGACATTGAAATGCCAGTGATGGATGGTATTACTGCTGTGCGTGAAATCATGGCTACTAACCCCACTCCAATTTTAATGTTTTCATCATTAACTCATGATGGTGCCAAAGCGACACTTGATGCGTTAGAAGCCGGCGCATTAGATTTTTTACCAAAACGCTTTGAAGATATTGCGACCAATAAAGACGATGCAATACTGTTACTGCAGCAGCGAATTAAAGCTTTGGGGCGACGCAGAGTATATCGCCCAAGTTCAGCATCAAGTTCATTATCGACTTCATCATCACCTGAACCTCGTAAAACATCGGTTTCCGCTTCGGATACCTATTCATCTCGTCGTCCATTTAGCAGCGGTTTAACTCCAACGCCTGCGGCAACCCACTCTAGTGCATCTCCCGATCGCCATACTCCAAATAACACGAGTTCATCAATATCGTCTATTCGGGCTAGTGGTAAACAATACAAAGTATTACTTATCGGGACTTCAACTGGTGGACCAGTGGCTTTGCAGAAAGTATTAACCGCTTTTCCTGCTAATTATCCTCATCCAATTGTATTGATCCAGCACATGCCTGCAGCATTTACTCCTGCATTTGCAGCACGTTTAAATACATTGTGTAAAATTGATGTAAAAGAGGCTGAAAATGGGGATGTTATGCGCCCTGGATGCGCTTATTTAGCGCCCGGTGGTATGCAGCTTATGGTTGAGCGAAATGGTATTACAGGTAGACTTAAAGTTGTTCCTGGTACCCCTGAAATGAATTATAAGCCAAGTGTAGATATTACTTTTGCGTCTGCATCTAAAGCTTTTGGTGGAGATGTTTTGGCTGTAGTGTTGACTGGGATGGGGGCCGACGGTAGAGAAGGGGCTAGAATGTTAAAGTCTGTTGGTGCCACTATTTGGGCGCAGGATGAAGCAAGCTGCGTGGTATATGGTATGCCACAAGCTGTAGCATCTGCTGGTATCTCGACTCACTCTATTTCGTTGGATAATATTGCTGAAGCTATTTTAAAAGAGTCTAGTCGTGGCTAAGTCGAGTTATTCCTTACAGACTAAGCACATGCTGGTTTTTTTTCTGTGTTTTATTGCCATCTTAGTACTAGCGGGTTTGTATGTTGATGCGAATAAAAAGATAACACTATTAAAGCAAGATGTGGCTCGTTTAACCGACTCTCAAGTACTTTTGATGGTTCCTGAGGAGCAAGCTGCTAATATTGCTAATTGGTTAACTCAGCATCCTGAACAAACTCAAGCAATTGTTGCGTCCGCAGGACAAGAGCAAGCTAAAAGTGTGTTGTTTGGACCTGGAGCTTTAGATGACGATCAGCCCACTAAACTTAAGCATCCCGAAGTTGTTAGTGAAGGCAATAATCAAGAAATCATAGTGTCAGAAGATGCTCAAGGGGTTAAGGTGATCCGTTTACCTAACGGTGGGATCCGTGTAACAACCCGTGATGATACACAACACAAGCAGTAGTCAATATTCCATAACAGCATCATTATAATGAGTTGAGAGGCTTTTTTTGAAAGTATGGACGGTAGCGAATCAAAAAGGTGGTGTCGGTAAAACAACCACAGTAGCCAGTTTAGCCGGAGCATTGGTTAAGCGTGGTCAACGAGTGCTTATGATTGATACTGATCCTCATGCTTCATTGGGTTATTACTTAGGTATTGATTCAGATGAAGTGCCATGTTCGCTTTATGATGTCTTTTTGAATCACCAGACACTGACTCAAGAGTTTATATTACAGAATGTCATCCCTACTCAAATAGAGGGACTGGATATTATTGCTGCTAATATGGCGTTAGCAACACTGGATAGATCCTTAGGTCATCAGGAAGGTATGGGCTTGGTGTTGCGCAATTTATTGGCGCTACTTGAAGATAAATATGATGTGGCTATCATTGACTGCCCACCTGTTTTAGGGGTGCTAATGGTTAATGCATTAGCTGCAAGTCATCACATTATTATACCGGTTCAGACTGAGTTTTTAGCCATAAAAGGCCTTGAACGTATGGTGAAAACCATGGAAATCATGGGGCGCTCCAAGAAAACACGATATAGCTTCACAGTATTACCGACTATGTATGACAAGCGAACTAAAGCCTCACCTATCGCACTACAATTTTTGCAGGATAAATATGGTTCATCACTTTGGCCAAGTGATGTGATTCCTGTGGACACTAAATTTAGAGATGCAAGCTTGGCTCATTTACCAGCATCACATTATTCAGCCAGTAGCCGAGGTGTAAAAGCTTACAATCGTCTGCTGGATTTTTTATTTTCTCAGGAGTTTAACCATGTCAAAATCGGTTGATGAAACTGTTTTTGATTATTTCAGTCTTTTACTACAGGAATCGTCAGAGTCGATTCCTGTGAATCCTGCTAATAATATTACTACTAAATCGCTAAATATTATCGAGGACAAGCTGGCTGATACCACCACAATAGCCGCATCTTCATCAGCTCATTATTCACCACCAACTTTGTCTAAGATTTCATCTGTTGTTGCGAGCCAGTGGGATTATGCCCAGCCGACAACCAGTGTAGATAAACTGGCGCTTGAAAAATTATTATCAGCAGTATCTACACCTAGTGCTGAAACAGATTTATCGCAACAGATCAAAAATAGCGCTGAACGTGTTCGTCAGGCAATTAGTGATATTGAGCCTAAAGCAGTCGTTAATAATACAAAAACACAAGAAATAGAGCTAACGGATAAAGAAATCAAGCCGTTAGTCGATATAAATAATAACGAAAGTTCACATGCTGTTATAAAAGACGCTATTATTAAGCATGAAGAGTTGGTGATGAATTCGGCGGAGCAAGTGCAAACGCCACCACAAACTCAGGTTGGGCATCAACCACCGAGTATCACCCATGATTTACAAGAAGTACTTGATGATGAGTTTCAGGTGCTATTCTTTAATGTTGCAGGGTTAACGTTAGCGGTACCACTAGTGAGCTTGGGGGGGATTATTAAAATTGACAAGATAAACCATCTTATTGGTAGGCCCTCTTGGTTTAAAGGGGTGCAAACCCACCGAGATACTAAAATTAATGTGGTTGATACATGTGCATGGGTAATGCCTGAAAAATATTCTCCAGCATTAGCACAAACGGTAAATTATCAATATCTTGTTATGCTAGAAGATAGTCAGTGGGGACTAACGTGCGAATCGTTAGTTAACGCCGTTAAAATAGATAAATCCCACGTCAATTGGCGTGAAAAACCGGGTAAGCGTCCTTGGCTTGCTGGGGTAGTAAAACAACAAATGTGTGGCATTTTACATGTTCAAGCATTAATCAAAATGCTTGATGCAGGTTTAGGTTGTCAGGATTCGATTGACCGAGGTTAACTATGAGCGATTCTAGAAGTGTAGCAGCGGTTGCTGCAAGTAAAGACGATGCAGTATTACAATGGGTAACATTTAAATTAGATAATGAAACCTATGGTATTAACGTAATGCAAGTTCAGGAAGTATTACGTTATACCGAAATAGCTCCTGTGCCAGGTGCTCCTGATTATGTGTTAGGGATTATTAACCTTCGCGGAAACGTAGTTACCGTTATCGATACTCGTTCACGTTTTGGCTTACAATCAGCAGAATTAGACGACTCGACTCGTATCGTGATTATTGAAGCAGAAAAACAAGTTATTGGTATCTTAGTTGATAGCGTGGCTGAAGTCGTATACTTGCGCCGTTCTGAAATCGATAACGCTCCTAATGTCGGCACGGAAGAAAGTGCTAAATTTATTCAAGGGGTGAGTAATCGCGACAACGAGTTATTAATCTTGGTTGATTTAGATAAACTATTATCTGACGATGAGTGGGTTGAATTAACTCAAATCTAGTCGTGTTGTAATCGAAAAGCCAACCGAATCACTGTTGGCTTTTTTGTTTGGCTTAGTGCTTTTGAGTAATAGCAACATAGGTATGTTAATGGGTGATGAATTTCTAATTGCAGCTTTAGTGTGTGCGATTGCATGTCTTGTTTTAGTACTTTACTTGCAAAAACAGTCGAGTAAATTAAAAACTAAAGTGGATGCCCTGACTGTGTTGGTTAAAGAAAGCGACCGTCAGCGTGAAGCTGTTAAGCGTGAATTACACGAATTACGCAGTGGTACTATTGGTGTCGGTAGGCGAGTTGTCGAACTAGAAAAAAAACTGTCTAAACAGTCTGATATGCTTGAAGAAGCTAGCCAGCAAGACCCACAAGCTAAATTATACTCGCGTGCGCTTAAAATGGTCGGTCTTGGGGCCGGTATTGAAGAGTTAATGCAAGAGTGTGAATTGCCAAAAGCTGAAGCGGAATTAATACTGCGGCTGCACAGAAAATAGCTCAATAGTGTTTGTCTGTGAACCATAATATAAAAGCCATCGAAAGATGGCTTTTTAGTGGAGCATTATTTGGCATTAGTGTTTGAGTCAGCGTGCTATTTACGACGCATCTTAGCAACAAACATCCCATCACTATCGGCTTGTTGAGGCCAAATCGTTAACATATCAAATTGCTGCCCAGTAAAAGGATGTATGACTGGTTCAAGTTCAAACTCAGACGTTGCTGATAAAAAGTCTTTCACAATCTGTTCATTTTCACTTGGTGATAAAGAGCAGGTGGCATAAACCAACTTACCGCCCGATTTAACTGCAGCAGCGCTTCGTCGTAAAATTGCTAATTGAAGCATAGGCTTGTCTGTAATCGCGCTAGCATCATCAAGCCAGCGCATATCAGGATTTCGACGCCAAGTGCCAGTGCAGCTGCAGGGTGCATCAACTAATACACCGTCAAAAGCATTAGCATCGACAGGCAATGCCTCTCCTTTCCATGGCGCGACACTGATATGCTCAAAACCCGCACGTTTAGCTCTTTTACGCAGCTCTTCTAAAGGTTTATGGCGAATATCTGATGCCGTAATGTTACCGCTGAATTCTGTGCTTTGCTGTGACATTAATGAATGCAATTGCAGGGATTTACCGCCAGCACCACTGCACGCATCCCACCATTTTTCATGATTGTTTGGCTGGCAAATTTGGCCAATAACTTGTGAGGCTAAATCCTGAATTTCAAGATGACCTTGTTTATAAACCTCTATCTCATTTAGATTAATACTTTTATGCCCTAGACTAATGGCATCGGCAAAGTAGCCGCTGGTTTTAGCTTCAACACCCGCTTGTTTAAGTGACGTAATTAATTTGGCTGTTGATAATGTTTGTGCCCGAGCCCAAATGGGGGGGCGAGTCGTCATTGCGTTAACAAGCGCATATTGCTCTGTGCTATCTACTGGACAAAGTTGCCAAAACCATTGGGGTAATAACTGAGTGATTTGACAACTTTCTATCGCGCTTAAAGCAATATAAGCGGCTAATTTATCTTTTAATGTGGCTTGATTATCTAGGGTAGTTTGATCTGCGCGGGTTTGAGGCCAATCAGCAAAATCATTCCAAGCACCAGTGACATCATGCCATGGGTGTTGTTCTAACATTGCACAAGCGCTTAATTTTTGGAACCATGTACTGTGTTTATGACTGGTCTCTAACTGGCTTAACCAACCCCACCAGCGAAATAAACCAAACAAACTTTCACGGATCACTCGTCTATCTTTAGAGCCATGTTTTTTATGCTCGCGAAAATATTGGCCAATGATTCTATCGGCTGGCATGCCGGTGTTCATCACTTGATTGAAGAGTGTTTCAATCGTTGTCGAGTAACTTAAGGCGCGTTTATGTGCTGGCGTGATCGCAGCGATTTCGGACGCAGATGTCTCAATTGATGGTGTTGTGTTAGACATGGCGGAAATATTATGGCTCATGAATTGACCTGGTAATAGGTGCAGCAACTAACAGAGTGCTGCACCGGAAACTATTTTTTGCTAGTTTAACACGGCTTATCTAAATAATGAGCTAAAACTATAATAGCGTAAAAATGAGTTAATATTTTCAACAACACCATGATTAATGTGTCGTTATGGTGCTTAAAGACTAAAAATCTAGCTCTAGGGCAAAACATAAGTAAGCCATTAATGCGCGAGTATGCTGATATTCTTGCGCACAAAACTCGACAAAATCAGCCTGGCATACTTGCTTAGGACTAATGGATTTTATGGCGATAAAGTCTTTACGTTTTAGCTCGTCAATCATGGGATGATGTTTATCAAATCCGCGTGGCGGTCTGGATAAGCTATCGCCTGTTAATTCAAATCCAGCCTGCCTCAATTGCGCTAATGCTTTTTGGTACGCATTAGGGTTTTCATCAATACAATGGCGAATTGCATTGAGCGTTTTTGATTCAGGATGCCAAATTCCAGCCGCAATAAAGCATTCATCATTGGCAATATGGACATAAAATCCAGGCGCATGCACATCTTTTGCTTGAAAGTGTCTAAACTGGATACCCACATTGGTTTTATAAGGCGTTTTATTTTTACTAAAGCGACTGTCGCGTTGTGGGCGCATTAGGCTACCCCCGACTTTTTTAGCCACAGCAACAAATCGTGGTGATAAGCCTAAAATGGGTCCTTGCATGGCTTCTATAAATTGTAATGCAGGGCTTCTAACCTGATCTTCGTATTGTTGCTGGTTGGCTTTAAACCATTCTCTATCATTATTGGCTGCTAGAGTGTTTAAAAAATCGAAACTAAGTTGACTGAACATGACGATACCTTTTTACAATAGCGATGCAGATTATAATGTTATAATTTTACTAGTATGTTAAACAATGTCTGTAGTAAGTGACATGGCTAGGATTTATTTAAACTATTAAGATTGAATACCTTATGTTGACATCTCTATATTAACGCGGTGTTTTTTGGTGTTTTATCTAGAGTAAACATAATATTTTGATGCTTTTTAAATTACCTTATATCCATTGTAACTTACTGAGATAGAAATTTTTTTTCATTATTCTTTAAATGTTAATTTGATATAAATAAAGTGTTGGTGTTAAAATCGCTTCAAAGGCTGGTTTATTGATGTAAACCTTGTGGTTCATCTTTAATCAACAACATATATTGGTTGGCTAGTGCAAGACGTTAAACCGATTTTGCTATCTATTCAAACACTAATTTATTTAAAGATTACACTTTGGAATGAATAATTCCTCTACAAGAAAGGATTGACCATGACTGAACATTCCCTCGGTATTGTGGGTTGGCGTGAGTGGGGCACTTTTCCTGATATTGGCAACGAAAGAGTCAAAATCAAAGTGGATACTGGCGCAAAAACATCTTGTTTGCATGCGTTCAAAATAAAACCGTTTCAAAAAAATAACCAAAAATGGGTTCGAGTCTGGCTGCATCCTGACCAGGATTCTGACCGAGAAGTCGTGTGTGAGTTTCAAGTATTTGATCGCCGAGATGTCAGTGATTCCGGCGGCCATGTAACCAAACGTTACGTGATAAAAACCCCCATTCTTATCGGTACACAACTTTTTGACATCGAACTGACATTGACCAATAGAGATCACATGAAATTTAGGATGTTATTAGGTCGTCGCGCGTTAGAAGGGCGTTTTTTGGTTAATTCAGCAGAATCATTTTTAGCAGGAGAATAACAAATGCATATTGCAATAATGTCGAGAAATAAGAATTTATACTCGACCAGTCGCTTAAGAGAAGCTGCTGAAGCTCGCGGTCATGTGATCAAAATTGTCGATCCATTAAAGTGTTACATGAACATCAACATGAATGCACCTAGTATTCATGTCCGCGGTGAAGAGCTGCCAAAATTTGATGCAGTGATTCCGCGAATTGGCGCGTCAGTGACCTTTTATGGCACCGCGGTATTACGCCAGTTCGAAATGATGGGCACTCACCCATTAAACGAGTCTGTCGCCATTACACGTTCTCGGGACAAATTACGTTCATTGCAACTGTTATCTCGCAAGAATATTGGTTTGCCGGTGACCGGTTTTGCCAGTAAGCCTGCTGATATTCCCGATTTGTTGGACATGGTCGGTGGTGCTCCTTGTGTGATTAAGTTACTTGAAGGCACTCAAGGTATTGGTGTGGTATTAGCTGAAACCCGTAAAGCCGCCGAATCGGTTATTGAAGCCTTCATGGGGTTAAAAGCCAACATCATGGTGCAAGAGTATATTGCCGAAGCTGGTGGCGCTGATATCCGTTGTTTCGTGATTGGTGACAAAGTGATTGCGGCGATGAAACGCCAAGCATTACCAGGTGAGTTTCGTTCTAATTTACACCGTGGTGGTTCTGCTAGCATTGTTAAGCTCACTCCAGAAGAACGTTCAACGGCATTACGTGCTGCTAAAACGATGGGGCTAAACGTTGCGGGTGTAGATATTCTACGTTCTAAGCACGGTCCATTAGTGATGGAAGTTAACTCATCTCCGGGCCTTGAAGGCATCGAAAAAGCCACTGGTATTGATGTTGCGGAAAAGATCATTCAGTTTATTGAAAAAAATGTTAAATCTACTAGCTCGAAAACGAAAGGAGTTGGTTAATGGCAAGAAAGCACGAACCGTTTGTTATCGGTGATGTTAGCGTACCGGCAGGCACTCAACAAAGTGTTAAATTGCCCGCAGCAAAACTGTATAACGATACACCGATGGATCTGCACGTTGAAGTGTTTCATGGCACTAAAGCGGGACCTGTTTTATTGGTTTGCGCAGCGATCCACGGTGATGAGTTGAATGGCATTGAAATATGTCGACGCTTGCTCGGTCGTGTGAATGCTAAAACCTTAACCGGGACCTTACTCATTGTCCCTATCGTTAACGTATTTGGTTTTATTCAACAATCTCGCTATTTACCCGATCGTCGTGACTTAAATCGCTGTTTTCCGGGCTCAGCTAAAGGTGCGCTTGCCAGCCGTTTAGCGCATTTATTTAGCAGTATTTTAGTTAAACGTGCAACCCATATTATTGATTTACATACTGGCGCAATTCATCGCGATAACTTACCGCAGATCCGCTGTGATACCGACGATACAATGATGCTCGATATGGCTAATGCTTTTGGAGCACCAGTCATAATGTCTTCTAAAGCACGTGAAGGTTCAATGCGCGGTTATGCTAACAGCCTTAATATTCCTTGTATTTTATATGAGGCTGGTGAAGCACTGCGCTTTAGCGATATGTCGATTAAGTCTGGCGTAAATGGCGTTATCAATGTGATGCGTTGTTTAGGTATGACCAAAGGTAAAATTAACACTAAAACCACCAGTGTTAATGCAAGTCGCAGTTACTGGGTACGCAGTGAATCTGATGGGCTGGTGAATATCAAATTTAAACTGGGTGAGCGAGTATCTAAAGGCCAAGTGTTAGCCAATATTGTTAACCCTCTGGGCGGCGAGCCGATACCATTAAAGGCCCCAACAGATGGGATTATTATTGGCAACAGCAATATTCCGGTCACCAATGAAGGTGAGGGCTTGTTTCACATTGCACAATTTAGTGGTGATGAAATAGAAGTTATTAACGATAATCTTGATGATTTTATGCAAGAGTACGCTGAATAACGTTCTTGAATAGAAACCCTTTGAGAGTTTAATTGGATTGTTAGTCAAGCTGTATAAAGCGATTATTAGCACTATGTTATTAGATAACTTAACCCTTGGTGATGACGAAGCTCGGGTTAAGTTTATAGATAAAGATGTGTTTTAAACTCGCAACAGGATGATTAACCTAATCTTGGATTTACTGTTTTAGGCTAAGTATCCTGAATTCAGCTCATTTTCAACTCGCTTCACGATAAGCCAATCAAGGTTAAGTTTAAAACGACGAGAGTAATGCTTGGTAATAAATCGACCAATATTATTTTACAGATAGTTAATTAATTAATTGACAATTTTCAGATACATACCAAACTTATAATGACTTATCAAAATAAGTGTATATCTCGTTAAGTACAGTGATGTTATCAACCAACAAGCTCATTAAACGAAATTGTTATCTTTGCACCTTTGGTGTCAAAGATAATCTTAATGGATGCTTATTTTCCATACATTTAAAAGGATTTAGTGTCCATGCGCAATAACCAACCCGTTACTCTAAAGCAATATTACTTCGACGATGAAGTTCGTTTAATTTCAGGAACTGATCTACGCGGCCACATCACTTATTGTAATGATGCCTTTGTTGAAGTCAGCGGCTTTGAAAAAAGCGAGTTAGTCGGAAAACCCCATAATCTCGTTCGCCATCCCGATATGCCAAGTGAAGTGTTCAAAGAGATGTGGGCCTGTATTTCAGCTGGTAAAGTATGGATGGGGTTGGTTAAGAATCGTCGAAAAAATGGCGATTACTATTGGGTTAGCGCATTTGTCACCCCAGTGTTTGAAAATAATAAAGTAGCAGGATATGAGTCCGTCAGGATAACGGCATTACCTGCAGAAATTGCTCGAGCAGAGGCTGCTTATGCCAGGATTAAGGCCAATAAGTCCCCAAGGCCACTGCATGCTAAAATAACACATCAAGTACTTAAGTTGTTACCCGTTTGGTTACCTATGTTTGTTTTGTCAATGGTACTCTTTGAGTTCTGGGGGCTGATCCCTGGCTTGATAAGTTTAATCACACTCACTCTATCAGCTGCATGGTTAGGCTATAAACAACAGCAAGACTGGCTAGAAGTCGTCACACTCAATCCTAATTCGTTTACCGATCGCACTGTCGCAGAAACCTACTTTGCTGATTTTGGCGCCAAAGCACAGGCTAAATTAGCTCTTGGTTGTGAAATTGCTCGATGTCGTACCGCTATGACAAGGATCGAGGATGCAGCAGGATCTTTAGATGGTATTGTTGAGCATACCCAAGTTGAAGCAGAGTCAACCGCTAAAGCTGTTGGTCTTCAAAGCGCATCAATACAACAAATTGCTTCAGCCATTACAGAGATGTCTACAGCGATACAAGAGGTCTCTGCTAATGTCGAGCGTAATGCTGATAGTGCTAAAGATGCATTAGACAATGTGAGTGCAGGGGCTCTACTTGCAAATCAAGCCAAACAGTCTATTGATGAATTAAATCTCTCGGTTGCTGATATTGCGACTACCGTTCGCGAGTTATCGGAATCCACCAATGAGATTGGTCAAGCCGCCAGTATTATCTCCAGTATTGCCGATCAAACTAATCTACTAGCGTTAAATGCGGCCATTGAGGCAGCAAGGGCAGGTGAGCAAGGACGAGGATTTAGTGTTGTTGCTGATGAGGTCCGCTCTCTGGCATTTAAAACTCGCGAATCAACCGATAAAATTCACAGTATTGTCAGTGTGTTAACCAAACGTGCCAGTAACGCTGTCCAAGTGTCACTTAGGGGCGAGCAAGCGGCGAGTAAAGGTGTTCAAATTGTCGATGAGACTCGTAATGCATTAGCGTCGATTAATCAATCAGTTGAGCAAATTACCCAACTTACCTTGGATATGTCAGCCGCTGTAGAAGAGCAAGGCGCTGTCGCAGAACACATTAATCAGCAAATTATTGATATTGCTGATTCAGCAGAGATAACTAAAATATCATCAGAAAAATCCTTACATAATAGTAGTGAGTTAGGTGAATCCGTAATGATGGTTAGATCAATTATCAGACGTTTTGCGGTTGGGGCCATAGGCAAGAAATAAATTAAACAGCAGATGTCAAAAAGGCCAGAAACTTGAACGTTTTTGGCCTTTTTATTCGCTTAATCATGATGGTATAAAACGTTCCACTGCACTGATACATGAAGTCAGTGGATCCGCTCATGGATCTAGCTGATAGTTTACTGAGTTATTGATACCGCCCCTCTGGCTTTTCCTCAGGTTTTTATTCGCTTAATCATGATGGTATAAAACGTTCCACTGCACTGATACATGAAGTCAGTGGATCAGCTCATGGATCTAGCTGATAGTTTATTGAGTTATTGATACCGTCCCTCTGGCTTTTCCTCAGGTTTTATTCGCTTAATCATGATGGTATAAAACGTTCCACTGTACTGGTGCATGAAGTCAGTGGATCAGCTAATGGATCTAGCTGATAGTTTATTGAGTTATTGATACCGTTCCTCTTGCTTTTCCTCAGGTTTTTATTCGCTTAATGGTTATAGTTTAAAGCGTTCTACTGAGGTCGTCAGTGAATGAGCTAATTGGTTTAGTTGCTGGCTTCTTTCTGTCATTGATGCCGATTCTTGGGCATTTTGTTGCGCTGAGTCTGCAGTCTGAGTCATTGTTTGTTCTATTTGTTGACTGTAATTAACCTGTTCATTGGCCGCGTGAGTAATATTTTGGCTCATGCCACTAATGGTATTTAATGCGGTTTCTATATTTTCAATCGCATCATGTAAAGATTGGCTTTGTTCTACACATTCACTGGCTTGGTTTTGTCCTTGGGTGATCGCCTTAACGGCGTTTGTGGTTTCTTGCTGCAATGCATCTATCATGGTTTGAATTTCGGCTGTTGATAATTGAGTTCTAGAGGCTAATGAACGTACCTCGTCAGCAACGACAGCAAAGCCGCGACCATGCTCACCCGCTCTGGCTGCTTCAATGGCTGCATTCAACGCAAGTAAATTGGTTTGGTCTGCAATAGCACTAATCGTTGTTAAAATCCCGCCAATATTGTTGCTATGCTGACTAAGCGTTGTCATGATCTTAACTGAGTCGTGCAAGCTACTTGATAAGGTCTCAATACGGATACGGTTATCATCGGCAATGGTTTTTATTTGTCCTCCTTGGACAGAGGCGGATTTGATATATTGCTCTGATTCAGAAGCTTGTTGATTAACCTGAGTTGAACTGTGATGTATTTGTTCGGCAAGCTGTTTGGCTTGGCTAATATTATCAATCTGTTGTGAAGCTGAATGAGATATTTTTTCGCTTTGTACTTGTGAGCGAATAGCGGATTCATCTAATTGATGGGCATCACTATTAATCGCTTGTAATAACTGGGTCAAATCATCAGATAACTTATTAGTGTTGTCTATCAATTCGCCAAATTCATCATTATTTCGTTTGCTTAATCGTTGCGATAAATCGCCACCCGCAATTCGCGATAATGCGATGTTTATTGCTTGTAGAGGGCCCAACATGGCTTTTGAGGTAAAGTAATAAATAAATATTGCCATCGATACAAATATCACTGCCATTGAAATTGCTAATGTTTGTGCTGTCGTCACTTCATCAACGGCCACCATCTGCAATAGGTGGAACCTTTCGTTAGCGAGTGTGACTAATTGATCTAACTGCTGATTAGTCGTATCAAAAAAGGTGTTGGCTTGCAGGTGACTTTGCTCTGCCAAGAGTTGCTTATTGATGACATTTTGTTGCGCGATGTACAAGTTACCAGGCTCATCTGTAAATTGTTTAATTGCTTGCAAGTGAGTGTTAAATTCTGCAAATAGCGCCGTAGCACCTAAGGGTTCAGCTTGTTGAGTTAAATAGCTGCCATTGACGCTAATATTACCTAATAACATGGCAACATCTTGTTTGTGGATGTCTACGGCATCGGTAGAGGTTAATCGACCGAGTTCTGTCATGGTATTACCCAGAGTAAATAGCATGTCATCGATACGTACTCCACCACCAACCACTTCTTCTAATAATGAGGCCTCATTTTCTGGTGCTTCGATAAGCTCTAAATCAATCATGTTATTACTGGCGCTGATGCGCGCATCGTCGAACTGTTGTTTTAAAGTGGTGAAAGTGGCGCGAGTTTGCTCTATTTCGAGTTTTGCGTTGAACATAGTGCGAGATTGCTTAATGTACTGCTCATAAGCATTTTTGGCTTTGGTTAACGCCTGTTGCATCGTCGGCTGATCGGCGACTTTAACTAATAGTGTGCTTAATACGTTATCGAATTCTTGCTGTAACTGATTAAATTGTGTAAAGCTGAGATTAATATTGTCATTACCTGTTTGTGAATAAGCTAGGCTATCTGTTTTTGCCATTTTTAATAAGGTAATTTGCAACCCGTTCGATTGATTTTGTACCGGGACGGCTAAGGTTTCAATATTATTATTTGCTGTTTGAATTTGATTTAGGGAACCATAAAAAAAACTACTTCCAACAAGCAGTAATAAGCCTATTGAGGAAAAACCTAGCGCTATTTTTTGTTTAATAGTGAATTCGAACATGGCCATTTGGTCTCTCTTATTGTTATTTACCTGACGTCATTCATACTATATTTATATGTGCTATTGCTTGTTTATTGTCTGATCAAGACTGACTCTAGACTAGAACGTTGTAAAAAAAATGTAAATGCACTTATGCAAAAAATAGAAATATATCTTTGTTTTTATAGTAGTATTTCATTGTTTATAAGTAAGCAATACCTAGCTTGTAATCAAGATGTGTATATCCTTGTTAAGTTTATATGGCTACTGTTCAACATCTATATCGTCAGTTAGCAGCAAGATTGATAGGCTATCTTTATGTTCACTAGACACCCAATAGTATTTTGCTTTAAGTCTAAAAAGTGTAGTTGTTTATATCGCTAAATCGATATTTTTTATCATTATTTTGAAACCATTCGAGGTTAATGTGAGTCAACAATCGGTAACGCTAATACAAGCCAGTGGCCAACAGAAAAATATTACGCCGTCGAAAGTGATATGTATTGGGCGAAATTATGCTGAGCATATTGATGAATTAGGCAATGAAGTACCCGATGATATGGTGGTATTTCTTAAGCCTAATTCAGCGATTACTGAGAACTTATTAAGCTATAAGGACGAAGTGTTGCATTATGAAACCGAGTTGTGTTTTATGATGGCAGATGGTCAGTTTGGTGCAGTTGGCCTTGGGTTAGATATGACTAAACGCGAACTCCAAGGTAAATTAAAAAAACAAGGCTTACCGTGGGAGAGAGCAAAAGCCTTTGATAGCTCAGCCCTGTTTAGTCAATTTATTCCAATCACTCCGGGCATGGATAATTGGTGTTTTCAGTTAACCATTGATAATGTCGTGACCCAACTTGGGCATCAGCAATTAATGATGTATCAGCCTCGAGCCATTTTTAATGCGCTTAGTGAGTTTATGACTTTAAATGATGGTGATATTGTTATGACGGGAACCCCAAAAGGTGTGGGAGCTGTCACTGCTGATACGCAATTTACGATCAGTTTATGGCCTAATGTGCCATTTAGTCAGTTTGAGACTGCACTCTCGGGTGCTCATTCGCTTGAACAGCTTTGTGGTAAGCCAATGATCCTCAAGCAGTGGCTTGCTCAATAATCTTAGTACTGGACATGGCGATAGTGCTGCATGTAAATAGATAAAGCGCGAAAAAAATGACCATCTTGTTAAAGGTGGTCATTTTTTATTGGTCTTTGTTGGCGAGTACTTACGCATTTGTCTTTTCAATGAGTACTGCTTTATGCGTACTATTTCATTAACGCTACCGCTTCCATGTCTAGCTCGATATCGGTGCAACCTTTAGCACAATAAATCCCAGGGGCTTTAGCTGCAGGTTTGGCCTGTTTAGTGTTAGGCGGCAATTGCAGTGTTAGCGGTTTATTGCAATCACTGCAAGTGGCATTATTACCTTTAAGCATGCGCTTAATCAGATTCTTTTGTTGATTAAATGACGCCAATGTAGGGGCATTAATCGCTGAGAAATCGAGTTTTTGGGTATCGCTCATCTTAGTTCCTATCTTTGTAGCTGATCTCGCGATGAACCGAGATCCACTTGAACAGCTATTTTATTTGATCAATTGGGCGCCAACGCTGTAATGCTACTGGAAGGCTAACGCCTTGCGCCGTCAATAAATTCACTCGGGCCAAATAAGCTGCGCCATGCATTAAATGTTTCGCTAAGTCTACTGCATGACGTTGGCTGTAGTCATCTAAATAACTATTTTTAGCCCAAGCGTTAAATGCGCCTAATGCTGGGCCTGCCCAAATTTGATAATCCATTTCACGGCCGACTTCACCAGAGTTTGACCAGCGGCTTGATAAGCCAAGATACCAACGGAAAATCAAGGCCATTTTACGTTTTGGATTGTCTTTAGCACGTTCAATTTGCTTTGGGTCGCGCTCATTAAAATGCGCGACAGTACCAGCCCAAATATCATCTAGGCTTGAGCGGAATACTTGTTTTTCAAGTTTTTCGCGTTCGTCACTTGGAATCGCTTCTATTGAGTCATAACGGCTGTAAATTTCATACAACTTGTTGGCTCGCATCGGGAATAATGTGCCACGCTTGACCACTTGTAACTTGACCCCCATTTCGAACATATCAGCAGCGGGTGCCATAGTCACATCGGCCATTTCGGTCGTTGCCAGTAATTTGCGCGTATGCTCGCTAGCCCCCGCTTCCACACAGGCTTGGTTAATTGATCCGGTGACAATATAGGCTGCGCCCATATGAAACGTAGCCAGCGCGGCATCGGGTGTACCCACACCGCCACCCGCGCCAACACGGATAGGTGTTTTGTATTTGTATTGCGCTTGCACTTCATCTTTTAACGCCAAAACAGTGGGCAGTAACGTCACTAATGGACGGTTGTCGGTATGGCCACCAGAGTCGGCTTCAGCGGTAATATCATCCGCCATTGGTACAAGTTGTGCCAGTTCCATTTGCTCTGCGCTAATGAGGCCATCATCAACAAGTTGTTGCAGCATTTTAACGGGTGCTGGTTGCATAAACTTAATCGCGACTTCGGTGCGGCTAACTTTAGCAATCACTTTATTGTCGATTTGAATATCACCATGAGCATCGCGGCTTAAGCCTGCTGCGCGGTAATAGACTATTTGCGGGGTTAAGCCTAAAAAGGCTGAGGCCTCAACCGTGCGCACTTTATGTTTTAAAAATAGCTCAACACTGCCACGCTCAAGCGCTGGCTCACTTGGGCTGTGGATTAAGTTAAACGCATATGGCCCATTGGGCAGCGCGGCTTGGATGCGGTTTATCGCTTGTTCAACTCGAGATGGAATTAACCCAGCAGCGCCAAACGAACATAAAATACCCGCTTGGCCTAACGCGATAACCAATTCTTCCGAGGAAATGCCATTAGCCATCGCGCCAGCATAATAGGCATATTTTACCCCATGCACGCGGCGAAAATTACTGTCGCCTAAACTTTGGGTACCCAGTGCAGGTCCAAAAGCGCTTACAGGTAAAGTGTTAGGTGCATTAACTGCGTCGGTCACCACTTGAGCTTGTTGCGCCACGCCTAAGCCTTGTTGCGCGTCGTTAACCAAATAACACGCTTGTGATAAATCTTTGAGCTTTTTGTTCATCCCAGTTTGATCAAAGCTAACGTGTTGCTGGCTAACTTGCCATGGCCAAGGAGAAAGCTTTTCGTTGTGCACTTGTGTTGTCATTATTATTATTCCTTTTGGGCCTAAGCTTCTTCAATACAGATTGCGATGTCTTTGACTTCATAAATGCGTAGACCATCTTTACTGAGGTTTGCATCGCCTATTATGATGCGCTTACCGTCTTCATCTTTTACTGCACTGATATGCACATCAAGTGACATTTGTTTGTTAAGCGGATTAATTTGACCGCGATATTTCCACTTAATATCCGACAATATTTGACCAAATTTCGGATTGGTGAAACCTTTACCTAAGTCTGTAGAGATGGCGTAAGTTTGCATCAACTCGATCACTGCTTCAACACCTAATGAACCCGGCATAACCGGATCTTGATGGAAGTGAAATTGGAAGAACCAATCACTTGGGTCAATCGTGCGTGACGCAGCAAGATAGCCCTTACCGTATTTGCCACCAGTGTTAACAATTTCGGCTTTATCGATAAAGTTAAGCTGGCCGCCCGCAAGGCGATAATGCGGTTGGCTCGCTGGTGCATTAAATACTCGCGACTGTTTATCCAGTAAGTTGACGCTAATGTCTGCCGCGACATTATTATCGATATGCCAAGGCTGGGTGATCCTGCCATTATCAATACCAAGCTGGTTCTTTAGCGCATCACCTTTGAAGTAACCAAATACCGCACTACCAGTGTAAAACGGCTCGTTATCAACACTTAATTCAAAGGTGAAGCTTTGAATAATGTTACTGCCAGCGATGACGGTTGATAATAGCTTTGAGTCATTGATTATGGTTTTACCGCGTAAATCCACATGGCGCAATAATTTACCGCTACCATCTAAATTACGGAAAAACAGCTCTTGCCCGGGGAAGCCAAGAGTGGTGCCCATATAGCCTGAGATAAAACCGTTAGGTTGTAGTGAAATTTCCATTAGCACTGAGTAAGGCATTACCGCTTGATGGCTGTTTTTTGCAAAGTACCAAGCATCTGCCGGCACTTCGTACTCTGCGATACACGATGATGGCTTTTTCAGTTCGCCGCGCTTACCGTTAATTTCAACCACGCGCGTGGTTAACTGTAAATCGCCACAAGGCGTGCGTGGCGGGATCAATCCGCGATAAATACTAAAGTCTGGGCCAAAGCACTTTTCGATATCGCCTGTGGCAAATTCGAACATATGGTATGGCGTAAATGGTACGGTATCAGGCACGCGATTAGCATACTTTGAATCAGCACTTACGATGGGCGCTTCAAGGTGTTTTAGCGGAATAACGCCCTTGTTACTCGGGGCATGTAAATCTGGAACTTGCGCCATTAATGGCGCTTTGCTGGCAATCACTTTACTGCTAGCGTATGAATCAACGGCAGGGCTAGTGTTTGCTGCGTTTAACGAGATAAGTGGATAACGCGTGCATTCAGCCTCTTCTTTAATCATCACGCCTAAGTTTTGGAAATCGACCACAACTTTGCCATTAAGTAAAATATCAATATTAGCCTTGGCGTAAGGGCGAGGATGAATGCCTATTTCAGTCACTTCCATGCGATAAGTCAGTTCGGCGGTTTGTGGTAACACTTGGCCACGACAGCGGACTTTTTGTGAGGCGTTTTCCAGAGGCTGGAATCGGCCATTCTCGACGAGAGTATGCATGCCAATGTGGATCATAAAGAACTGTAATAGTTGACCACAACCTTCTGCCATTAGCGAGCCGGCCATCACTTGGTCGCCTTGGAAATGACAAGGGAAATACCAATGATCTGGCGCAATGTGCTTATGACCTTCGAGTAAGCCTAAGCCCCAAGCACCACCTTGAGTTTGTAATTGACTAACACGCTCAATCATTAAGAACTTTTCTGAGGCAAAACAAAGCGATTTTTGCATACCATTTTGTAGCTGGTGGGCGACATGTTCGCCGCCAAAACAGCTGCCAATATCGCCAGTCAGTAAATGATGAATTTGGCCATAATCAAATGCCGTTTGGCTACAGTGTAGTAATGGCGTGAAGGTCGGTTTGTTTGGATTATTGAGCACTTGTTGACGACGTTTTATTTCATCTTCAGTTTGAATAACCCCTTTACCATCGGCCAGTTCTTGGTCGGTAAAGAAGCCTGCGCAGCCGCCATCCATTTTGAGGATCATCTTGTCGCCTACGAAGCATTCGTAAGAGAAAAAGAATAATAACGTATCGCCATTGCTAGCAAAGTTATTGATTTTTATATCGTAACGCAGCGTGTCACCGCCACGAGGTAAATCTTCTAAGAAAGTCAAAGTACAATCTAATAAACGATAAACCCGTTCGCCCTTGTTTTCAAAATCGATGCCTAAGTAACTGATCAACATTAAATCACATTGACCCGATTCTACTGCTACAGCCCAAGGGATTTGACCATCGACTAAATACGGCGCATCGACTGGGATGTCGTATTCTGTGGTCATTGAACAAGGTTTGTATTGATTCATGGTCGCATCAAGTTTAGTGACGCGCGACACCAACAAATAATCTGTGGTGGGCAATCTTACTCGACGAGAATAGCTGTCGATGATGGCATAATCTGGGCCAAATACCTTAGCGATATCGCCTTCGGCATATTCAACTAAATCAGCATAATTCCAAATACACTGTTTATTCGCTGGGATCGGCGCGGTGTAAGCTGGCACACAAGCATGATTAGGTTGAATTAATTCCACAGGTACAGCAGCTGAGGCGATAGGATCTACATTTACAGCAGGCTGTGAAGCCTGTGACACATAAGAGATTTGCTGGCCGGCGAAACCGGCTAATTGTGAGCGTAATAAATTGTCGGCGACTTTTAACCCCGCATCTCGGCTGGATAAGTAGGCTAAGTGCGCTTGCTGCGCTAACCATTGATTTTGCTGAAATGCACTTAAATGTGCTGGCGGTATGGTCGGGCTTGTCACACTGGCAACCTTAGGTTGCTCTGCTGTTGAAACGGTGTTTTCTGACATAAGAGACTCGGCGATATGCTCGCTATGATTGACACTAAAGTGGCTGCTGTCACAGGTGGTTTTTGACTTAGTCATGTCAATGGTTTTAGCTGTTGCTGAAGTGGTATCAGCACATTGATCTAGATTGCTGTCGGCCATTGTTGTGATATTGGCGCATTGAGCCACAATGCTGTCGAGACCTTCAAGTGAGCTATCAATAATATGTTGATAGATATCTCGGCCACCTAAACTAACTTGCTTAATTAAGCTTAACTTATTGCCTGTGGCTAATTGTTGCGTCAAATTATTGCTCAGACGAGTACGTAATGCGTGTTGCTGCGGCGCCGAAACAGACAGATTAACCTGTGAGTATTGGGTTTCGCTGCTGGTGAATACACTGGCGTTGATGGCCGATTTATCAATATGGCGGCTTTGTACTAAAGCGTGCAGTAAACTGGCCATGCCAGAAGCGGCAAAGGTGTGACCGAGAATATCTTGTGCTTTACTCAATAACGGCGCTGAGTTGATCGCTGCAGCATCAGTTAATCCTTGGACAAACTGTTGGCCTTGAGTTGTTAATATGCATTCAGGCGATTGGTTTAATTCGATAAGATCTGCTGCAATATTGGCCGGGCGTTGTGATAAGGAGTCAAAATCAATACTGTCTATGCTGGCATAGCTGTCAAGCTCAGGATGCGCAGCATTAGTTTGTTGCAACACTATCGCGCCAGCGCCTTCACCTACTTTCCAGTCGGTTGAGCTTAATCCTTTAGCATTAAGCTTGGCAGTATTGAATAACATATTTTCAATGCTGCCGGAAAGATCTACCGCGGCGATGATGATGGCATCCAAAGGCTCTTGTAGCGAGCCAAGAGCAAATAAGTTTTGCGCCACATCGATACAACGATTAACTGACTGTGCACCAGCTGAAATGGTAAATGCCGGGCCATTGAAATCCCATAATGAGGAGATCCGTGACGCCATAATGTTACCAATGAAGCTGGTATATTGATTTAGCTTGGCGGCATCTAAAACACTGTCCATCGCAATTGCTTCAAGGCTGGCATATTCAGCACTGGATAACTGGATCCCTTGGGCATTAAGGCTTTGCGCTATTTGGCTATGTAAGTTAACTCGACCGCGAAATTGGTGTAATTCAAGTTCGGTTTCCATGGCAACCAACACGGCTACTTTACTGCCAGGCGTTAGCTTGGCATTGGCAATGGCTTCATCTGCTATTTTGATTAATAACAGTTGTTGCGATATGAGGCGATCATCTTCATTAGGCGGCACTTTGAAACGTAAAAAATCAAAATCGAACTGATCAATATACGCCCCTTGTGGCACCTGATGTATGCCATATTGAGCCAATAACTCAGGGTGCTTGTCTAAGCCTTTCCAGCGTTGATTGGGCAATGGGCTAAACAGTGGTTGCTTATTGATGATTTTATCAGCCAACGCATTGATGCTGCTGCACTGACCAAAGTGGGCTGCCATGCCGGTAATGTGCATTGGCGTTTCTGTACTGACTATTTTGCTGCGACTAAGCTGAGAGCGTTTACTGTCAGCATGGTTTATGCCTGCCTGATCTTGATAGGACTCAATCAGTAAATGGGCGTTACAACCGCCAAAACCAAATACTGATACGCCAGCATGGCGGGCTTTATTGCCGACTTTATCGGGCCATGGAAGCACATCATTTGGCAAAGTCGCTTGACCAAATAAGCCGTTAGGGGAGGTGATGGGGGAGCTGATATTAATACTCGGTGGCAACACGCCTTGGCGCATGGCAAAAATCATTTTCATGATCCCAGGCATGCCTGCAGCGGTGAGTAAATGGCCTAGATTAGATTTGGCTGAACCAATCAGTGGCGTCGCGCTGCCTTGAAGTTTATCTTCAAAAAAGCGTTCCATTGAGGTTAATTCTACTTTATCGCCTAATGGCGTTCCCGTGGCATGGCATTCAATCACTTCAATACTGGCAGGGGTAATACTTGGGTCTATTGCTGCCGCATCGCGATAAGCGCGCTCGAATGCTAGTACTTGGCCTTTGCTATTTGGGCTTAACACAAACTGACCTTTACCGTCGTTTGATAAACCGATACCACTGACTAAAGCATAGATATGGTCGCCATCACGCTCAGCGTCTTCAAGGCGTTTAAGCACTAATACACCCGCACCTTCGCCGGCGAATAAGCCTTTACTGTTACGATCAAAGGGCGCTGAAATTCCATGGTCTGGATAAGCGTGAAATATCGAAAAGCCCATATTGATGAAGAATGGATCTGCGCCAGACACAGCGCCAGCTAACATCATATCTGCCTTGCCGGTATGCAAGTAATCACAGGCGAGCTTTAAGGCGTAAACCGAGCTAGCACAGGCTGCATCTAAACTCAGCTGCGTACCGCCCAAACCCAAAGCATCGGCAACAATTTTCGAGGCATTATGGGCAATGGCACCATTACCTAAGTTAACCGGTTGAGCGGTAGCAGCGTGATTAGCTTGTGGCTGATCACAACTATTGTTAAGGCTATTATTGAAACAGTGTAAGCTAAAGTTTGGCTGTTGCAGCTTGGTCTGTAAGGCTTTTTCGACCGCGCTGTGATACAGAGGTACAAACAGTTCATTAGATTTAGCCGTAGGGAATGATAAGGTTCCCATCACAATACCGGTACGTTTAAGCAAGCTATCGTCAAGGCCAATACCAGCATCCGTTAACGCATTACGTGCTGTGTCGGTTGCCCACAAGAAGCTATCGTCTAAGCCATTAAATGCGCTGGGCTCAATGCGATAACCTTGAGGATTAAAGTGAAAGTCTTGAATGTAGCCGCCTTTATCGCAATAAAAACGGTCCGATTCGCCTTGTACACCCAAGTAGTCACTCGGTGAAGCATTGAGTTTGCTGGCACTGATTTGGCTGCGCGAATCTTTTTTGTCTAATAAGTTTTGCCAAAATTTAGCGGGAGTATCCGCGTCTGGATACTGATTGGCTAAACCGACAATGGCTATTTTAGGGGTAGCTTGAGAACTCAATGAGGTTCTCCTTCTAATGATGTTTCACTATAACAAATGAGGGATGAGCCGTCGGCTAATGCCGCCTGCTGGGATAATTTATTAATGCTAGCGTCAAGGCTGCGAATAAAAGGGCTTAATGACATGGGCACTCGATGAGCAATTAGTTGCCCTAGGCATTTAAGTAAACTGGTGACGTCATCGCCACCTTTAGCATTGACGGCAATAGCCATCGCTGAGACGCTATTGCTACTCTGCGCATTGATTTTGTCAATTAGGGTGGTAGTTTGCCGATCGGCACCTACTTCAACAAATAGTCGACAGCCTTGCTCTCGAGCATTAAGAATTAACTGAGTAAAATTGAGCTGATGACAAAAAGTATCGGCAATCGATTTTGCAATGGCTTGTGAGGTTAATACAACAGGCTGAGTCTCTGCTGCGGAGATAAACTGCAATTGGCTTGGTAAGTTTTCTACTAATGGTTGTTGATAAAATTGCCTTACTGATTCGCTGATGTTCAATGCCGCAGGCGTGTGCATTGCGGTGACGCGATTAGCGGCAATGCCGCGTTTACCAGCTTGTTTTAGTAAGGCTTTACAACTGTTTTCACAGCCGGCAACAACACAGGTATCACCCTGAATAATAGCAATATAAGCCCGAGGGTAATTGGCTAAATGGGGCGCGAGTTCGTCAATGCTGGCTCGAGTAACGAAGCTATTCCATACAATGTTTTCGTCATCGGCTAATTGCCATTGTTGGCGAACACAGCGGAGCTCACCAGAAATATCTTGGGTAAAAATACTGCTGTTTTGCGTGGCTGCAATCATGCTATGCGGTGTTTGCCATACGTTTAAACTCGCCCACATGGCCGCTTCACCCATGGAGTAACCCAAAGCAAAACGAGGCTCAACGGCAAATTCTTGCTGCAACAGCTTGGTTAACAGATAACTGGCGCCAACACCGGCAATGGCTAATTGGCTCAGGCTCATCTGTGCGGCACTATTTTTATCTGCCGCATAGATAAAATCCGTTTGTAACATCGATTGCATGTCACCTTGGTTTTCAAGTTCAGCATACAAATCTGGGAAAACCAGCCCTATTTGACTAAGCATGTTTGGGTACACTGTACCAACGCCAGGATAAACAAAGCTCAAGCCATTATGACCCAGCGGCGCTGAATATAAGCAACTGCCCGCAGGCGTTTTATATTCTATCGGCGTATGACTATTCACATCATGCTGCTGATGAGTGGCGATTATGGTCATCATCGCGCTGACTTCTTGTACTAATGCGCGGCGATCGGCTGCCATTAAGACTAGGGCTAGCGGTGCATCTGTTTGATAATCTGACAAACTGGTTTTGATAAGCTCGAGTAAGCTTATGTCGTTAATGGCTGAGTGTAACTGCGAAGAAAGGCCCATCAGCTTAGTGTGCAATTGCGCCAATGAAGCGGCGCTAAGCGGCAGCCATAAACGTTGAGTACTGATTAACGGCTTGGCGGCGATAAGTGCACGACCTTGGGTAAGGATGATTGCCTGAATACCTGATGCGGTTGGATAACATAAAGCTGCGACTCGGCTTTGGTGAAATGCGCTAAACCAATATTGACCGTTAGCCTTGTCTTGGGCTGGTATACAGCGACTCGCGATAGACTCGACTAGGTTGGCCATTGCCGTCAGTGCTGTTTGTGCCGTCTCATTCGTATGGGGCGCACTTGCATGAGGAGCTGACTCAGATCTAGAATCATTAGCTAGATCCGTCACTGCATCATTAGTGGCATTGCCATCAGAACTTGCACTAAAATTATAACAGCCATCTAGCGCGACTATCTGTGGCTGAGCATGCAGACGTTTTGCATGCTTAAGGGCAAGTGTTACCGCTTCAGTTTGGTTGTTACTCAGCGCAATACCATTGATATAAGCATGCGCATGAATACCGTTTTTAGCCGCAATTAACCCAGACATAATCCACAATCGATCGCTAATGTTGACCATATCATTGCTGGTGGACGATAGGTGTTCGCAAGCGTGCAATAACGCCAACGCAAAGCCGTCGACACTATGAGTGTCGACAGTGATCAGGTGTTCATTAATCGAGGCAATATTAGGCTTGCAAAGCAACAAAGCTAATCGCATAGGCTTAGTTTGTTGCTTTGCAATACGCTCACTCATCGTGTTTAGCGCCATGTTGCTTAATACCGTCACACTGTTTCCTTGCTGTGGTGAGACACACCAGTAGCCGCTTGATGTGGAATAAAGGCCCCATTCAAACTTTTACTGATAGTCACTTTAGCGTTGAGCATTTGGCAACTCAAGCGACCATCTTGATGGTATAAACTCACGTTAGCGATTAACATTCTGCCGCTGTGTTTAACAACATCCAGTTGAATATAGCCTTTATCACCACTGGCAAATGGCCAAGCGGTAACGCATTCAGCCGTAGATGACGGTAAGCTTGCTGCACCGTATTTAAGTCTGGCCCATACCAGCATGGCTTGTAGCAGTAAATCTTCCGCGAAAACTTGGCTGCCACCTAATGCCGATGACGGGATAAAATGTTGACAGTCAGCGGTATTAATCTGCGGTAATTGCACTTGGCACAAGAGCTGAGCATCATCAAATGCCAAGACTTGCTTAATGCCTTGCAAACGCGGGCCATGAAACAAGGTTCCGTTTTGATACAGTTCAACCCCTGAGCTCAATGGCGCTATATGCGACCACTTTGTCAGGCTCGCTGTATCAATCACGGGCTTGGCAATATCATCAGTCAAGACGGCGCTATTGATCACTAATGTTGCTTGATATTGCGGTTTCATCGCTGCACTTGGCTCATTTAACAAACGAGATGAGATCAGCGCGTTGATCCCAGCGACAGTTTGCGTTAGTTCCAGTTGCAGCAAATGTGGCTCATTGGTGTCAAAAATAACCCCTTTAAGCAATTTATATTCAGCAATACTGACAGGCACATGACATAAGGTTTGTGCTGCATCACGCATCCATTGCATGGCACATACTGTCGGCAATACCGGATTACCAGCAATACAATGATCGCTAACAAAAGGCATTTCAGCCGGGGTTAAGACTCGAGTCACCGTCATACTGATAAGATCAGAGAACTGTGTCTTAGCTGCAAACGTCAGCGAACCCTTGGCGATAAGCAAAGCGTCCGCATTAAGCTTTTTTACAGCATTACCCTGTTCTGATGAACCTTGCATATCAGAGCCAATAAGCAATTGTGCGCCTTGCTGACTTAATAAACTGTGGGCAAATAACTCGGCACCTGCTTGTAATGGAATCACGTAAACACCGCGATCAACAAACATTTTCTTTAATGCCGAACTGACCATTCCGCCATCCCAAGGGCCCCAGTTAAAACTCATTACTTTAGCATGCGCTAAGGTGTGTGCCAGTTTAAGGGCGGTTTTATTGAGGATTTCATTCGACATAGCATAATCGCTTTGTCCGGTATTTCCGTAGAAACCAGCAGCCGATGAAAACAAGGCAATCAGCTTGATCTGTTGTGGGTCGAGTGCATTAATTATACTTGCAAGCCCGGTCACTTTAGTGTGATAAACGCGGTTAAGTTCATCCAAGGTTTTGTCTTGAATATGCTTGTCGGCTAACACCCCGGCGCCGTGAATAACGCCATTAATGGTTAACGAGTCGCCCTTAGCATTCGTCAGGCTGTTAAGGCTGGCGGCTACCGCTGTGGCGTCGCTGACATCCATTGAGACATATTGCGCGCTGGCGCCGACCTTACTGAAAGCGGCTAACGCAGCATCGATTTCTAGGCTGCTGCTAATTGGCCACACTAATGCATCAATTTGTTTTGGCGTGGGTTTATTGCCTTGCGATTGAATATAAGCAATGGCCGCGGCTTTTAACTCAGCGGCTTGCTTGCCTTGTGCCCAAGCCGGTAAGTCGCTGCCAAAATATTGGCTACGACCTGCTAACACAAAATGCGATTGGCATTGTTTGGCTAAGGTGAGGGCGCATTCAAACGTTACCCCTTTTGCGCCGCCGGTGACCAAAATAGTGTCATTACCATCAAGCGTTGCTGGTGCAAACTGCTCACTGGCATTGGCGGCGACTAAGGTTACTCTACCTTGCTGACTAATCCCCACTTCATTAATGCGATCTCCGCTTGCATTGGCACCATCGATATCAAACAACTCAGCAACGATGGCATCGGCAAAGCTTGTAGCATCAATATTATTGCTAATGTCTAAGGCGCGGCAAAATACTTGTGGCCACTCATGGCTTAAGGTTTTGCTCAGCCCAGACAAGGCCGCTTGATTCAGTTCCGCTGTGGCTAATTGGTCATTATCTAAGTAGCCAAACCCGCCGTCTAAACGACTCACGGTAAAGTAGCACAGACGCGAAGACGTTGGTTTAGCAAATTCTGGGTGAAGATGCTTAGCCCATAAGAACGCGTTGTCGACAGCGGCTTTTGCAGCAAGAGTACACGACATTAATGGGTGATTATTTACTAGCGTTTGCGGCTGTAAATGAACAAAACCTGCAATGGCATGTTCAGCGCCCAAGTCGGCTTTAATATCGGCAATCACCTGAGCAATGTTCGCATCATCAATGCTGCTCAAGGTGTAGCTTTTAATATCACTGCTTAATGGTGAATGCGCTACGCTGATGGTTTGTGGGTTACGAATAACGGCGACGGTTAATCCCTTTGCAGTGAGTTTTTCAGCGAGTAAACCGGCGTTATGGCCATCATCTGTGATGACAATACAGTTTTTCGCTGAATAACAATCTACGAGTTTATCCGCCGCGGGTAACTTTTTTAGCGCTACCTCGCTGTGTGGCGGTAATGCTGCGGTGTTAACCTCAACCTTATTTGCCGTTGATGCTGGGGCGACAGCCGCAATCGCGGTTGAGGTCGCTGCAGGCAATTTGGTTTGCATGTAGCTGACGATTTCACCTAAGGTGCGACATTCGGCTAAATCTTCTGGGTTAAGCTCAGGTAAGCCAGGCAACTCATCTTGTACTGTGCCTAAAATCTCGACCCGTTTGATTGAGTCGATACCTAAATCCGCTTCCATGTCCATGCTCAGTTCAAGCATTTCAGCTGGGTAACCGGTTTTGTCGGCGACAACTGACATCATGGTGCTTAATACTGTATCAGCACTCAAGCCCGTTGTCGGTGCTGTAGATGAAGAGACGGTTGCTACTGGTGCCACGGTAATGGCTGCAGGCAGTTTGGTTTGCATATAGCTGACGATTTCGCCCAAAGTGCGACACTCAGCTAAATCTTCTGGGCTGAGTTCAGGTAAGCCTGGCAGCTCATCTTGCACTGTACCTAGAATTTCAACACGTTTGATTGAGTCGATACCTAAATCGGCTTCCATGTCCATGCTCAGTTCAAGCATTTCAGCAGGGTAACCGGTTTTGTCGGCGACGACTGACATCATAGTGCTTAATACCGTATCAGCACTTAAGCCCGTTGTTGGTGCTGTAGATGAAGATGAAGAGACGGTTGCTACTGGTGCCACTGTAATGGCTGCAGGCAGTTTGGTTTGCATGTAGCTGACGATTTCGCCCAAAGTGCGACACTCAGCTAAATCTTCTGGGCTGAGTTCAGGTAAACCTGGCAGCTCATCTTGCACTGTGCCTAAAATTTCGACGCGTTTGATGGAGTCGATACCGAGGTCAGCTTCCATGTCCATGCCAAGTTCAAGCATTTCAGTAGGGTAGCCAGTTTTATCGGCAACTACGGCGAGCATGGTGCGCTGGACGCTTTCTGCGCTTAAGCCCGTTGAGTTAACCGTTGCAGCCGCAACTGTTGGCAACGCAGAGGTTGCAGGTAATTTAGTTTGCATGTAGCTAACGATTTCGCCCAAGGTGCGACACTCGGCTAAATCTTCTGGGCTTAATTCAGGTAAGCCTGGTAGCTCATCTTGTACTGTGCCGAGAATTTCGACGCGTTTGATAGAGTCGATACCTAAATCGGCTTCCATGTCCATGCCAAGTTCGAGCATTTCAGTAGGGTAACCGGTTTTATCGGCAACCACAGCGAGCATGGTGCGTTGGACGTTTTCAGCTGTTAAGCCAGTTGATGCAGTTGCAGTGTTTGCCGCAACTGGTGCAGCAGACGCAACACTAACTGCATTAGCAGCAGGTAATTTAGTTTGCATGTAGCTAACGATTTCACCTAAGGTGCGACACTCGGCTAAATCTTCTGGGCTCAGCTCAGGTAAGCCTGGCAGCTCATCTTGTACTGTGCCGAGAATTTCGACGCGTTTGATAGAGTCGATACCTAAATCGGCTTCCATGTCCATGCCAAGTTCAAGCATTTCAGTTGGGTAACCGGTTTTATCTGCGACCACATTGAGCATAGTGTCTAACACTTGTTGCTGCGATAGTCCTGCTGTTGGGGCTGAAACTGCAAGCGAACTCACTTGCTGAGCTACAGGAGCCTGGACTGGTTTACTGGCAGTCTGTTGAGATTGAACCGCTTGAGCTGGTTGAACTTGAGTAGCAACAGGAGCTACCACAGTCGAAGGCGTCGTCGTGGCCTGAGCAACTTGGCTTTGGGGCACAAATGCAGGCTGCATCGATGCGGCAGCTACTGGTGCTGACGTCGCTGCTGGCATTGGTGTTTGCCCTTGTAACATGGCTAATGCAGCTTGACTTGCTTGCGCTTGCAGCGTTAAAAATTGACTGTGACTTTGCAATGTTTGTGCTTGATGCTGGTGGAACAGCTCCATAGAACGTTGCAAGCTTTCAGGAATGGCTAATCCCGATGATGCCATTTGTGCTTGCGCTGTCATCAAATGAGCAAACGTGTCGCCATATTGCTGTGGTATGGCTAGAAATTGCTGATGTAATTGCGCCGTTTGTTGCTGTGCAGCAAAAAATGCACCGATACTATCGGCCGACGCAGGCACATTTGCGCTAACTGGTTTAGCCGCTACAGCCGTCGTTGCCGCCAAAGGTGCGGCAACCGCAGAGGCTGGCGCTTGTGCTGATGTTGCAGGCACTTCAATGTATTCAGTTTTAATCACTTCTTTTTCCACAATTTTTTCCACAATTTTCTCGACCGGTACTTCTACTGTTTTGCTGGTAACTGTGCCAGTTTGCAGCGACTTGTTCATTTTGGCTTGGGTGGTGGCGCTAATATAATTACTCGCAGTTAACTTGACGTTCATCGGTGACACTTTTGCAAGTTCAGCGATGGGCGCTTGATAAGGATCAACCTCGGTTAATGCCAGCCCTAATACCGCAAGCTGACACGCTGCTTGACGCAGTTGAGTGTCGCTATTGCCTTTAGGATTTGGGTTCAAGCTCACTATGCTGACTGATTCGGCTTTGTTACCTAAGGTCGCCTCAACCAATTTATGGAGGATGTTTTTAGGACCAAACTCAACAAATACTCGTGCGCCAGCGTCATACATAGCGGTTAATTGCTCGCTAAAACGAACTGACTGCAGCATATGATCAGTAAATGCTGCCTTGATTGCTTTAGGATCATTTGGATGTGCTTTACCTGTGCCATTGGCATAAAGGCTTAGTTTTGGCTTAGCAAATTTAACCTTATCGATGGCCGCAGCAAAGGGTTGTTGCGCATGGGCCACTAATGGCGTGTGGAATGCGCCAGAAACCGGCAGGGCGATTGCTTTAAAACCAAGTTCAGCGGTGATTGCTTGTGCCGCTAAGGTACATGATGCTGTTGGACCTGCAATAACCAGTTGGGTTGGTGCATTGTAATTAGCCACTTTGACGCCCTCAAAAGCACTAATGCACTGTTCAAGCTTTTCAACACCTTGGTCAGCAGCTTGAGCGGGGACAATAATGGCGTACATCACGCCAGCATCTTGATCTTTAGGCGTTGCCGCCATTGCTTGGCCACGAGCAAAGGCCAATTGATAGTAATCAGCTTGGCTAATGACCCCCGCAGCACATAATGCTGACAGTTCACCAAAACTATGACCGGCCACCATATCTGCTTTAAAACCTGCTTGAGTCAATAATGCATATTGGCCCATGCTCACTGCACCAATAGCACTTTGGGCATTGGCAGTATTGGTTAATGCTGCGTGTTGTGCGGCAATATCTTCGGCTTCAAAAGCCGGGGTAGGGTACATTATTTGCGATAGTGGCATTTGTTTATGTTGCGCAAATACCTTATCTGCTTGCATCAATTGTTGACGCATTTCTGGATAAAAACAGGCTAAATCGACGCCCATGTTCAGATACTGCGCCCCTTGTCCGGCAAATAATGCCGCCACTTTATGGCTTGCCGATTCAGGATGAATTAATGCTGCTGAGCGATAACTGGTGCCAGAAGGCAATTGCCAGCTGTCGGCAGTATTCGAACTCAATTGCGCCAGCGCTTGAGTCAGCTGAATGGTTAAGTCAGCTAATGATGCCACCACTAAGCCTATGCGCGCGGCTTTGGGGGCTATGGTCGTTAAGGCAAAACGTTTACCAAAATCAGCCAACACAATTTCTTGACGATTTTGCTGTGTGGTATCAACAGCCTTAACTTCAGTTTGCAGGGCTGTTAATTGAGCCTGTAATGCAGCTTTATTTTCAGCATGGATTAGTAGACTTTGCGGCACGGAACGTTGACGATATTTATCGCCTCGAACATGTTCTTGGCGGTATTCTTCCAACACAATGTGGAAGTTGGTGCCACCAAAACCAAAGGCACTAATACCCGCGCGGCGCGGCGTATTGTCTGTACGAGGTAACCATGGACGGGTTTCGGTGTTTAAATAAAACGGCGAGTCCTGAATGTTTAATTTAGGATTGGGCTTACTGACGTTAATGGTCGGTGGCAACACTTTATGATGCAAAGCCAAAGCAACTTTAATGACCCCAGCGGTTCCAGCGGTCGATTTAGTGTGGCCGACTTGTGATTTTACTGATCCAAGAGCAATGTGCTGTTGGGTATCATTATCTTCGGTAAACACCGATTTTAGACCATTGAACTCTGCCACATCGCCAGCGGCAGTGCCTGTTCCATGGGCTTCAATTAAGCCAACCGTGTGCGGTGCAAAACCCGCATCATCATAAGCGCGTCTTAATGCTTTAGCCTGGCCTTCTGGGCGCGGGGCATAAATACTTTTAAACTTGCCATCAGATGATGAGCCAATCCCTTTAATAACAGCATAAATTCGGTCACCATCGCGCTCAGCATCGTCAAGACGTTTAAGCGCCATCATGCCAATGCCTTCACCTATCATCATGCCTTTAGAATCGATATCGAAAGGTTGAATGGTGTCATTAGTGGTAAATGCCGGTGTTTTTGAAAAGCTCATGTACATAGATGGCGAGTTATCGGTACACACACCACCGGTGATCATCATGTCACTGCGGCCTTCAACTAATTCGGTTATCGCCATGCGCATCGCCGCTAAAGAACCTGCACATGCTGCGTCAACCACGCAATTCATGCCGCCTAAATCAAAGCGATTAGCAATACGCCCAGCAATCACGTTACCAAGTGAGCCTGGAAATGAGTTTTCTTCCCAGTGGATATATTGATCTTGAAACTTTTTGATCAACATCTCAGTGTCTGCGTCGCTTAGACCACTATTTTTAAATACTTTTTTGAGTATAGGGTACTGTAAACGACCGCTGAGACTGTGATTGATTTTTTGACCACCGCCGACGCCTAATGTAATACCGATGCGATCGGTATCGTACTGCGCATCAATACCTGCATCGGCCAGCACTTCTTTGGCGACCACTAAAGATAAGAGTTGTGAGGTGTCTGTCAGTTCGAGGATATTCGGTGGCAAGCCAAATTCCATTGGATTGAAATCGACTTCGGGTAAAAAACCACCGCGTTTACAGTAGGTTTTATCGGCCATTGATTTATCGGCATTGTAGTAATCTTCAGCGTTCCAATGGGTTTCTGGAACGTCGATAATGGCATCAATTTTTTCGCTGATTAAATCCCAAAACTTGTTTAGGTAACGTGAGTTAGCAAAAATACTCGCCATGCCGACAATAGCGACTGGCATATCTTTTAAGCGTTTGTTTAAACGCTTATCTTTATTACTGGATTGGCTCATATGAGTCTCCGTTTGATAACTGAGGTTCAGTTATCTGGTGTTGGGATCCAGCTGCATCAATGGTGCTAGTAGATACTGCGGCTGGTTGACTTGCTCCAGGAAAACGAGCAAGAAAAGTGTGATAGTTGCGAACCAATAACTTACGTAAATGAAATGGCCCGTGCTTTAAGACATGGGTTATATAGCGATTACTCGCTTGGGTATGGCTGTCTTGATAAATATCGAGGTAAACCCAGTCAGACTTAAAATCAACGCCAAGCAAAACAGAATAGGCTTGCTGCTTTGTTAATTGAGGCGGAATACTTAACGACACCACTTGCACGACGTTGTCCGGATCTGGACTTGGCAGGGCTAAAGTGTCGGCTAAGGTTTGCGGGTTAACGGTATAGGTTTGAATATCGGCTCCCTGAGTGATAGGCAGCTGATTGAAAAATTTTTCTGGCACAAAAGGAGTATCAAACTCGTCGAGTTTTGATACTCCAAAGCGCTTTAAACAGCGAGCTAGGCCAGACCGGGATACATTAGGGTTGATAAATTCTTGGGTAACTTTTAATAACCTGTCTAAAGGCATTTTTAATTGATAACGCAAGCCCAGCATCACGTACTCTTCCATCGGAGAGAGTGTTGTGTTGAGTTTGTGCGGGGTATTTGGCGTGTTATCGATGGATTCACGTTTACGCCACTTACGAACGGTGGCTTCGCTAATATTGAGGATTTTGGATAATTGACTGACACTATAATCGGATTGCTGAATAAATTGACGCATTTCCGGCGTCGTAGTCGCATTACGGTGATAAACCGATTTTGGACGAGGCTTACTCTTCAATAGTTCAGGTGCTAAATGTGTGGTTATCTTTTTTGTCATCTAGACCGGTATTCCAAATAATCTATTGGGACTTTAGCGCATTTAAACTTACCCATACTTACTTAATTCATACTTAAATAAGCTAAAAAATGAGTCCAAATATCCATTTATGCTTTTTTTAGCACAAAGCAGATTACCTGAGGTTTCACTCCGATACAATCACCCGAGACTAAAAACAAGATCTGAGCGGTAAAAACGATTATTAAGGCTATGTTTCAATGCTTACATCGTCGCTGTAATTGCCCTGAAACCGCGTTATTTTGGCAATTATTTAGCCGTCAATTAAACGGTATATTATTTGAGTAAAAAGCCGCTAACGAGCAGTCCCATTACCGGCTTTGGAACAATTTTATCGGTTTTTAAAGCCAATTAACTTGGAAAGAAATCAATGGCTCAGATGGTGGTCATTACAGCGATACTTTCGGCAGGGAAGTTAATTGAACGCAACACTAAGGTTAATTGACGCTCTAACTTGGGGTTATTGAGTTCGCTTGATTTAATCGCCACTTTGCTGATGGTGCCATTGGGCAAATGCAGCGTTTGAGCTGAATAACGATAACAGTAATATAATGACTAGGCTGACTATGCGCATAAATGTTCAAGCTTTCGATGGTGTGGTTATGGTGATGATTGTTGATGAATTAGCACTAATCATCAACAGTAAAAGTTAACATAACGATTATCAGGTTAACTATGCTGACTTGTAACCGCCGTGATACAAGGAGTTTGACAAATTCCTCGCTGAATCGAGCTTATTGAGGTAATTTAACGGTATTAACCTTTAATAGAGCCTTGTTTGTTTTAATGTCTGTTTCATCTCCTATAAACTCATCTCAGCCGCTTTTTCAGCCACATATTTATTTTGTGCCACTGGATGGTGCGCTTTGTGCTGCAGATTACGAGGCTGGTTTAGCCTTAAATTGGTTAACCGATGACGAGGTTGCTAAGGTTAGTCGTTACAGAAGTGAATCGGCGCGCAATACTGGTTTACAAGTGCGTTTAGCGCTTCGGGCTATTATGTCACTTCATAGTGATCTAAAACCTTTTGAGTGGCGTTTTAGCTATGGTGCTAAGGGTAAACCGGCGCTTAGCGAAGACTTATTGGTTCAAACTGGGCTGCATTTTAATTTGAGCCATAGCGGCGATTGGCTAATGATCGGCATTGTCAGTAATAAGCAAGCATATGCCGCTGAAACAGCCTTGTCATTTGGTGTTGATATTGAGCGTGAACGCAGTAGTACCAAAATAGAAGCTATTTTGAATCACTACTTTTCTGCTGTTGAAATAGAAGATTTGATGGCATTGCCGCTTGAGTTACAACGCCAACGTTTTTTTGATTTATGGGCGTTGAAAGAGGCCTTTATTAAAGCAACAGGCAAAGGGCTGGCGCAGTCGTTAACCTCTTTTGGGTTTACATTTGCTGCTAATAGCGTGTTTGAAGCTGTTAATGATCAATATCCTACTATCGCAGCCAGTGATTATATCCATTTTTCAGCGCTCGATTATCACGAGCCGCAATGGCAGTTTTACTTTGGCCGATTGAGCCCATATTACCGCTTCAGCGTGTGTATTGGTGATATGCAATCTCAGTCTTTGCTGCACATAAAAGCGCCAACGATGTCGATAATTTCGTTGGCGCAATTAATACCTTCTTCACACGACTAGTATTTTGCCGCTTGTTGTTCTGTTGGTAATGTGGAGTTAATAAATTGGCGTAAATCTTGATTTGATTGCTTTAAGTCATCGTGACGAAGATACATCATGTGGCCACTGCGATAGCCTTTAAATGATAACCTGTCTTTCATTAAGCCACTGCGGTCAAGCTGCCACATGGTGTATTTAGCATCAAAATAATTAGTTGCACCATCATAATAACCGGATTGGATCATCACATTGAGGTATGGGTTTTGCGCCATTGCCAAGCGTAAATTTTCACCGGTTTTATTACCGCTTCTATCCCACGGATGAACTGGTCCGAACATATTGTATTTTATATCAGTTTTATAGTTCAGTTCGGTACGCAGGTAATCATTAATTGCTGGAGTAAAACTATGAAGCCAAGAGGTAAGCTCTGCATTATAGTCAGGACTTGCGCCAACGACTTTTTCATCGATACCGGTATAACGTGAATCTAAACGGCCTATGGTTTGCTTGCGGTCACGCAATAAGGATTTCCAAAAGTAATCAGTGTCGATATCTAAATTACTTTGCAGTACATCCGTTAGGCTAAGCCCTGAATAATGAGCAACTTGTTGGGCAATCCGCAGCTTTTCATCTGGATCAATAAAACTGCCTTTGGCGAGTGCTGGTAGATATTGATTTAAGGTAAATTGCTCTACCTCAGCTAAAATCGGTGTTAAATCTTGTTGCTGTAAATCAGTATCAAGTGCTTTGTGGTACCAAGCTGCAGCGGCAAAATAGGGTAAGCGATTAGCTGCCTTTACAGGGCCATTTCGCTCAATACCAAGATCTGTGGGTGAGACTAAGATAACCCCATTAGGATACATCCATTGATTGTTCTGCAGTTCAAGGGCTAAACCGGAAACCCTTGCAGTACCATAACTTTCACCAATTAAATACTTAGGTGAGCGCCAGCGTTCATTTCTAGACACAAATGTGGTGACCCATTCTGCTAAGTATTTTATATCGGCTTTTACTCCAAAAAACATTTTTTGTTGCTCATCTTTTGAAGGCATTTTGCCTTCATCATTTGGCAATACTCTTGAGTAACCGGTGTTAACAGGATTAACGTAAACGATATCGGCAATATCCAGTATTGAGCTGTCGTTATTTTTGACGCCATAAGGTTGTAGTGGGTAACCTTCGTCATCCACATTTAATACTCTAGGTCCAGTATAGGCAATGTGCATCCACACCGAGGCAGATCCTGGGCCACCATTAAATGAAATAATTAACGGTCTTTTAGTGTCGTCTTTAACGTCAGTACGTTGGTAATAAGTGTAAAACAAGGTCGCGGTCGGATGACCTTCTTCATCCCATACGGGTTGAGTTCCTGTCGTGGCTTTATAGGGGATGGTTTTACCATTGATCTTCGCTTTATGCTCGGTCACTACTTTTTCATCAATGGGTATTTGTCTGATATCGTTAGCAAAAGCGTTTGATGAGATGCAGGCGCTTTGTAAAAAAAGCACGATTAAACCTGTATGTAAAAGTGATTTGAGCATAAGAACTCTCTGGTTATGTTAGTCATTTGTGGTCGAGTAGACTGCAGATTAGCATAGCGATTGTTCAAATGTGTTGCGAACAACAAGGCTATATTGTAAAAGTTTGTGCCATATTAAGTGATGTTTGTGATGTGTATTATCAATGTGTGTAGAAGGTATTATGCTCATGATATACCGATCGATTTAGGCCTTATATTCATTTAAACCTAGGCTTAATGACATTGAGTACTGCTCGAAAAGTGTTATTAAAAAGAACCTAGTGCAAGTATTAATACCTCACTGAGAATGGCGAAGAATGATCGTATGGCTTAAAAAGATCGGTAGATTAATTAAAAAAGCCTTTATCAAAGATAAAGGCTTTTTTGCAGTCAGTTCAAAAGCAATTACTGTCTTGCTAGACGGTTCGACTCTGGTGGATTTTCAAAATCACTGCGATAAGGATTGATGTCTAAGCCGCCACGGCGGGTATAGCGTGCATATACGGTTAGCTTAGTGCATTGGCAATATTTCTTTAAGTCGACAAAGATACGTTCAACGCATTGTTCATGAAATTCATTATGCTGACGGAAAGAAATTAAGTAGCGCAGCAGTTTTTCACGGTCAATTTTAGGGCCTTGATAACGGATCATCACGCTGCCCCAATCAGGCTGTGAGGTGATTAAACAATTAGATTTTAATAGATTAGAATTTAGTGTCTCAGCGACATTCTTATCTGCATCTGTGCTGTCTAATAAATGATCTGGGTTAAAGGCGTACTCATTAACTTCAATGTCTAGCTCATCAATACAGCTACCCGGTAAATCAATGATACGTTCAAGATTAAAAAACTTAGGCTCAATGACTTTTACGCTTAGCTCACCTTGGGCGCAAGTGCTTAGGTCACGGCTTAAGGTTTCTTGTACGGCTTCTACACTGTCAAATTTAGTTTGGTTAAAACTATTCAAGTACAGTTTAAAAGACTTAGATTCAATCAAATTGACACTGTTGATATCTAACTGAACTTCCAAAATAGCAACAATAGGCTTGCCTTTGGCATTAAGCCAAGACAATTCATACCCTGTCCAAATATCGGTACCATGAAAAGGCAGTTCACCGCTTAATTCAATAGCATCTCGGTTAAGTTTACGAGGAACCCCTTGCAGCAGTGACGCGTCATACTCAGCTTGATAAGCAGTTGCACGGCCTAATGTTAGGCCTTTTAATGCTGCAGCGTCACTATAAGGGTCGTGATTGTGTGTCATCTAATCGGTTTCCGTGTCAAAATATGGTTTTATTATAAACTACGAGTGGCTTAAGTGTCTTGTTCATCTGCATTAGATTGCTTCATTAAAAAATATCTTAATTCTTATCAAGATACCCTATCTGAATTTCCGCGCTATTATCCTTTGGGCGAGGATTCGGTATGTATTCAAGGTGCATTTGATGCGAATAACGATAAAATCGTATTCTGGCAACCTGTTAAACGGGATGATACAGGCGACTTTAGTAATGTAGAGCATGCATTAAATATTCAGTTACACCAAGATATTCATGCATTTTATGGGCAATATTTTTCAGCGCCATTGGCGTTTACTGCATCGTTTGGCGAAGGTGAATTAATCCAAGCGTGGAATCAAGCTGACTTTGAAAATTTGCAACAAAATGTAATTGGTCATTTGATCATGAAGCAAAAGCTTAAACAACCAGCAACTTGGTTTATCGGCGTGTTAGGTGATGGTGACGAAATGCTAACTGTAAACAATGATGATGGCAGCGTATGGATAGAAATACCAGGCGAAAAACAAACTACTCAGATTGCACCATCATTAACAGAATTTCTGCAGCAACTCTCTCCGTTAATAACCCCACCAGTTAAACCCATAGAAGAAGTTGAGATTGTTGCTGAGCATCCTGGGATCTGGCTGCGGATCAAAACCATGGGACGACATTTTTTACGTAAAAAATAACCATCAGCAGTATTGAAATGCTCTTTTGAGTGTTTCAATACTTAATGCATCCACAGTGGTTTAATCTTATAAATCATCCCCGCTTAGCTTTTCTTATCATGGTAATAACAGCGTAGACTTTATTTTATCAATACATGCTTGCTTATCGACAACCCACAGACCATAGCTTAATGGCAATATTTCAACTCCTGCTCTTTCAAATAACCTGTAGGTTGTCAGTTCGAAAAAATTAGCCCATGGTCCAGGAAAGCCAATAAGATCGATGGCAAGGTACTTGTTAGCATAACGGCATAAAATATCTATTTCTGTGCCAACAATGGCATAACCCGGCCATGTTTCTATTTGTTGCTCTTGTAATGCTGCAATGATTTGTTGTTGAAATGCGTCTATTTCTGAGGTGACGCTATGCTCGGCATGAAAAGTGGTCATTGATGCTATATAGCACCGCAGTAGATTATTTTCTGGCAATTGTGAGTCATCAATTGACAGGTATAACGACTGTTTTTGACGTGCTCTGGTAATGGTGACATTAAATACATCGGCCTTGTTTAGGTAGGCTGCTGCATGTTTACTGTTATTATCAATTGCAAACGAAATCAACATAATATCTCGTTCTTCACCTTGAAAACCAAACGGCGTAGCAGCGCGAATATTGTGTTTAATGATATCGGCTTGAGGAATATGCTTTTCAATCAGTGCGGCAATCTGTTCTGCTTGAGCGCTGAAAGGTGAGATGACTCCGATACTGTGGGCTATGCCAGTGTTATTGTCGGTTGTTATTTGAGCTTGAATATCAGCTAGGATGCATTGTGCTTCTTGATGATTTACGCCGGATGTGTCGCGGATCCCCTTTAGTCGATGAAGGTGCAAATGGCCTGAGCTAGTACAAGGTCGGTGTTGCATGACTTTTAATCTTGAATGATAAAAAGACTGATTACTAAAATGGATGAGTTCAGGTTTACTTCTAAAATGTTCATCTAGAAAGGCCAGCTCTTTATCGGTGTTTAAGGTTTTTAGGGCTAAATCTAAGATAGAATTATCTCGATAACTGATGGCGCTCTGGTTGTTTTCAGGCACATTATTTTTACTTAATAATTGATTCTGCTTAGCTCTGGCTAAAAATGAATAGTGTTTTAATTGTTTGGTATCGCCAACAATTAGTGCCCGTTTTGCACGATATAAGGCCGGTAAACAGCTGCTAATATTGCATTGCGTGGCTTCATCAATAATCACTAAGTCAAACATTTCACTGTTAAGCGGTAATACTTTGTGCAGGCTATTTAAGCTCACCAACCAGATGGGAAATGCAGCAAATAACTTGGCATATTCAATCTTCGCAAACTGGGCGAGTTGTTTACTGGAGGTTCGACTGCGTATTGCTTGGTTAAATGCTTGAAGAGACTTTCGGTGTTGGCTGACTAATGTTTTTAAGTTGTTTTTTTTAAGTGCATTGAGATAGTCAGAAGCAAGTGTTTCACGTTCAATGGTGCGTTTGTTAATGGTATCTAATGCATGCCATTGATGGTGCCATTGGTTTATTGATCCTTGAATAAAAAACAGATAAGCGCGCTTTAACCACTTCGATTGTTGTAACTCAAGTTGGTGCGTGCGACGTGAGGTCGTATGAAGCGCTGTTCACCGCTTTTGAGTGAACCATCTGTATCACCAGATGAACCTAGGGCTCTGAATAAAGTAGCGAGCCTAACAATGTAACGAAGATTGGTCATGG